>JBEAVK010000337.1:0-5644 GCA_041160955.1 Bacteroidota bacterium | reverse complement strand
TATTCAGGTAATGAATTAATGATAGATATAAGTCACTTTCCTTCTGGCATTTATTTACTCAGACATAAGGGTTTAAATACCAAATTTATAAAACAGTAAACAGGCACAACATTAAAAATTGGTAAAAACTTAGATAGCACACGGATTACACGGATTGGACACGGATTTATCTGTTTTTCCTTATTAAAAATCCGTTTTAAAAAGAAATCCTTTAAAATCTGTGTCTAATCCGTGCAATCCGTGTGCCACGCTAAGTTTTTACGGATTATCATAGAACTAAACGATGCCCAAGAAAGTGGATATGCCTTAAATCATAAGATAAATTTGTGGAATAATTTAATTCAATTTGGGGTATAATCAGTTATTAACAAATAACCTTACCCATAGATCTAATTTGCTCAGGCCCTACTCCACAACAACCACCAATCATGTCAGCACCCAAACCGATCCATTCTTTTATCAACACTTCACAGGAGGAGGATTCAGAAAGACCCGACCATGTTTTACTTTCGGGATCATAAACCGCTCCAGAATTGGGATATACAACTATTTTTTTATTTCCTGATTTTGTTTTAATACGCTGTATCAATGCTGAAATGTGTTCAGGAGCAGTGCAGTTTACGCCTATCGCAAATACGGTAGGATGATGGGTAAACAAAGCGGTACATGCTTCAATTGGCGTCCCGTCACAGGTATGTTTACCATCCTTGCAGGAAAAAGATACCCATGCTGCTTTACTTTTGTTTTTTAAAATAAGGGACAATACGTTCGCTTCCTGAAAACTCGGAATGGTTTCACAGGCAAACATATCTGCCGTTGAACTATCCAATAATTTGATTCTCGGTTCATGGAAATCCATTAGTGCTTGATCGGAAATTCCATAATTGCCACGGTATTCCGAACCATTGGCTAAATATGCCCCGTAAGGACCAATGCTGGCTGCGATCAAAGGCTGATCGTGATCGGGATACAATAACATGAAGCGCCTTCTGGCTTCTTCCGCCACCTGAACCGATTTCAAGATCAGTGCGCTGGCCGCAAGATGATCATAACCCAAGGCCATAAACCCAGCAAGGGTGGCTTGATAACTGGACGTGATAATGCACTGGGCACCCGCTTCCAAATACGCTAAGTGCGCCAACACGATGGCTTCCGGATTGGATTCCAATAACTTGGCACTCCATAATTTTTGATTCAAATCGCACCCTTGCCTTTCCAATTCATTAGAAAGACCACCATCTAAAAGAAGCGGATAATTAATAGTCATCATGCAAACGAAATGATTAATTAATATTTTTCTTATGTTTCGCCGTAATTGGTAATCGCTTTGTTGCTTTACCAACCACGACCTACTTACTGGTTTGTCTTTTTTGCATAAAATTTCTGCTGTAAAGTTATGTAGTTTGTGGCATTCACTAAGTTTTTACGAAAAAAGTTATTTTGCTCTACGCCATTTTCTCTGTACTTCGCCAAGCGGAACGGACGTTATAGAACAAGCATATCAGAACAATTAGAGCGCTTCTAATCTAGACACTACTAACGACAATAAGAACCATGCGTTTTTTATTCATATTATTCCTCTTATCTACTGCTGCTTGCAGGACAAAGACCAACGAGTGGCAGACACTTGACTTCGGTGCATTTAAACTAACGACCCCACAAGGGTGGAAAGTGTTAGACAAGCAAGGTATCGACAGTTATGTCGGAGGTTTGACAAATGGAAAAGATAGCCTTTGGTTTGACTACGGTCGGTATGGCGTAGGTTTAAACGAGGAAGATGTATATAAGCACCGATATGCAAAGGACACTGTTAATGGTTTTCGTGCAAGAATAATGAAACCGGACACCGCTGGCAAAGGCTATATTTCAATGTCCATTCCTAGAGTGACAGAGCAAAATAAGTTTACCATTTGGGGAAAAAATATCCAAGAAACAGACGTTATTCTTAGCATTTATAAATCATTGGTTTTTAAAAATAGCGACACACTGATAAATCCGCAACTGACGGACTCAAAATTTATTTATGCAAGACCAAAAGACGGTAAATATACTTTTGTAGCAAATTGTGCAAGTTGCCATACTGCGCATAGTGAACTATCAGGGCCAGCATTGTATAAAGTGTTCCAAAAACGAAACGATGAATGGCTATACACTTTTCTGACCAACAGGAAAAAGGTTTTAAAAGATAGCCTTTTTATAGCGTTAACTAAAAAATACGACCATCGTTGTGTTGAATTTCCAGACTTGACCAAAGAGGATGTTGCATCAATTATTGACTATATAAAGATCGACTAATTACGGCGTTATTATTGTTTTACAAGTTGAGCCAACAAAATAACAATGAGCATCTATAGTGGTATTCAGGACAGGATACGAAAATGGAAGAAAACAAATAAAACATTACCCGACCAAGTCCCCGACTAACTTTAAACTGTAAATTTGACAAATATGTGACAACTGTTCTGCAAACATAAAGCAAATTTGATGTTATAAAACTAGAGGACAAGCCGAACACCTTATTAATAAGTAGGCAAATAAAACAAACACAACAATGAATAAGCAATTAATTTTAGGGCTACTTGTAGTAGCCAGCTTGGTTACTTCGTGCCAACAAGCAACAGAAAAAGTAAAAAACGAAGCCGACAAAGTGATTTTACAAACCAACGAAAGTGTGCAAAAGGTAGTTAGTGATTTAGGTTTGGCGTATGTTGAAGATGGTGCACAAACTGTAATTACCTATGACGAAGTAAATGCCGCCCAACAGGCTTGGTGTGATGCTTTAGTCAAAATTGGAAAATTGAAAGAAGAAGGCGGCGACTATAAAGCATTTGCAGAACAAGTACTTTCTGATGCCTATAATTATGACAATGGAAAGGTGTTTTTTAAACCTACATTGGCCTATGGCGACCAAACCTTTAGAAACGATAAGAAAGGTGCATTAGCCTACTTTATTGGCGGCGATGCTGATTACCCCAACGATAAAGGCTTTGCCCTTACTCCGTGGGTAAAGGCCCGTTATGACAATGCGGGCGAAAAAAATGAAGGAATTCAGATTTACGGTTCTGTTGCGATCACAATGGGTAATGTCTGGGTAACAGGCAAGGATGGCAAAGAAGTAATGGTGGACAAAACCTGGGTTTTCAAGAAAGGTAAAGATGGAAAATTGAGGATTATCGTCCACAAATCTGCACTTCCATTTAGTCCAAAATAAATCCCCCCCTTTTCCCCCTGTTGCTGCTTTCCTTTTTGTAGCCGTAATGAACCCATTATGGCTATAAAAAGTGAATAGCAGCAACTAAAAAATCCCTAATTCCGGCTTTTTGAAAATAAAGTGACGCAACGTCAAAAAAACTTAATACCTTGTAAACAAAAAAATAATGATGAAAAAATTAATTATACTTTTTGTGCTTACCCTATTTTTGTTTCAAAATGTAAAAGCGCAAACCCCCACCGATTCAACCCTATACACCAAAGAATTTTTAAGTATAGACGAAGCCCTCAAGAAACCTGAAAATGTTTTTCGACTCAATTTGAGTAATCAAAATATCCAATTAGCCGATTCTATTTGGTCAAAATTTACAAACTTGCAATATTTGAGTTTGAAAAACGACCACTTAAAAAAAATACCCGATGGCATAGGAACGCTTAAAAACCTTAGAGTACTTGATTTGAGCGGTAATGATTTTAAAGTATTACCTCAAACTTTTAGCGAATTGCTAAGTCTGCAAGAGTTATATTTGAATGATGATAAATATTTTAAATTGGATAAAAATATCCCTATTTTAAGTAAATTGCCTAATCTCAAATCGCTTCACATAGAAAATGATGGTTTAAAAAAGTTACCTAAAAGCATCTTTCAACTCAATAATTTGGAATCGTTATACCTCAATAATAACCAGTTTAAGAAAGTTCCAATGGAAGTACAGGGCTTAAAAAACTTAAAATATTTGGATTTACACGATAATAAGTACAGGCTTTCAGATCCGTTTAATCAAGGACAAAGTTTTGGGCCAAAAATTAGATTTTAAATTTTATTGATGAAAGCCAACTTCATTGTAATCATTCTTTTTCTTTGGTACTCACCAATATTATTGGCGCAAAATAGCCGTTTAAATACCCGGAACAGTGTCGGCTGGTACAACTATTTTGGCACATTTAAAGTTACTCAAAAAATTGGTATTCATACAGAATATCAGTTTCGGAGAAATGAAATAATTTCAGAATGGCAACAAGGTCTTTTGCGATTGGGCGTTAATTATCAATTGAACCCCAAAATCCAGTTGAGGATTGGATATGCTTGGGCAGAGACATTTCCTTATGGAGATATTCCGCTCAACGGAATGGGAAAAGATTTTACAGAACACCGTTCGTTTCAAATGGTATCCATAACCGATAAAGTTTCAAGGGTGGACTTATCGCACCGTTTTATGCTGGAGCAACGCTGGGTAGGAAGGTATTCAGATGCTAATCTGACACGTGAAGATGAATTCCCATTGCTCAATAGAATGAGGTATATGTTTCGACTGCAAGTGCCACTAAAAGGAAGAGCAATAAAAGATAAAACACCCTATTTGGCGATATATGATGAAATATTTATTGGGTTTGGCAAAAATGTAAACGAAAATATTTTTGACCAAAACCGAATTGGCGTTTTACTAGGATATAGATTTAACCCATCTATAAGAATTGAAGGTGGATATTTCAATCAAACTTTGCAACTTGGCCGCGAAATAAACAATAGAAATGTTTTTCAATATAACAATGGCATTATTTTAAATGCGCTTTTTAACTTTGATTTACTAACAAAAAAATATTGACGAAATACAACTATGATAAATTTTGAAACTAGCATAAAAAAACTTGTTTTCCGTAGAAACGTAAAAGATACGATATTTATCTTTTTGGGTGTTGCGATGGCAGCCATTGGGCTTAAAGGGTTTCTTTTGCCCAACCATTTTTTAGATGGTGGTGCTATGGGGGTTTCACTGCTACTGGAAATAATTACTAAAATAGAACTTTCCTATTTAATCATTTTGGTTAATTTGCCTTTTATTCTCATTGGTGCAAAGCAAATTTCTATTCAGTTTGCCATAAAAAGTACGATTGCCATTTTGGTATTAGCCGTTTTAGTGCACTTTATCACGTTACCCGTTATAACATCGGATAAGTTATTGATTTCCATATTTGGTGGTTTTTTTCTGGGTGCGGGTATAGGATTGTCCATTAGAGGAGGTGCTGTGATTGATGGCACAGAAGTACTGGCCATTACGGTAAGTAGAAAAAGCAGTTTGACCGTAGGCGATTTTATTGCCCTATTCAATATTGTATTATTTTGTTTAGCCATTTTTTTAGTTGGCGTAGAAACGGCCATGTATTCGATGCTAACGTATTTATCGGCCTCAAAAACGGTAGATTTCATCATCAATGGAATAGAGGAATATATAGGTGTTATCATTGTTTCCTCAAAATCGGAAGCAATTAATCATCAAATAACAACCCATTTAGAGCGTGGAGTAACTGTTTTTAAATCAGCCAAGGGTTTTGGTTCTCGTGGCGAATTCGGTGAAGAAGAAGGCACGGTTTTGTTTTGTGTTGTTACAAGATTGGAGGTTACCAAACTTCTGTTTGAAATCGAAAAGATTGA
>JBEAVK010000335.1:0-23162 GCA_041160955.1 Bacteroidota bacterium | reverse complement strand
GCGCCAAATAAAACCGCTGTTCTCCAAACTGTGCATATCACCCGTCCAAGCACGCCAGTCTTTTGCGAAAGCCAATGTTTTTCGTTCCAGAAAAAAAATACTATCGCTATTGATCCCTTGCGCCAAGAGACCATTACTCCATAATAGTGGAATGAATAAGAAAAGAAAACGAGGTAAGATATTCATTTATAATGCTTTGTATAAAATTATTCCACCATCAAATTGCAACCGCGCATTTCCGAAGTATCCAGTCTGCCGAGTACTTCAAATTGGCCGTTTGCATGTACCTTGCCCAAATCCTCGGTAGCGATAAAGCAACAAGTATCGATATTGGCAAGGTCGATCACGTTAATCAAGCCCGTTCTACCCAATTTGGCGGGGCAAAAAGGATCATTGATTTCTGTTGTGTGCACGCGCATCGTAGCGCACGGTGCAAACAAATGCCCTCCTTTTGCGTATCCTTGCGAAAACAGTTCAGTCATGCCGTATTCCGAGTGTATGGCATTGACCTGAAATGCAGCGCAAAGCGTATCGTGTAGTTCGGCGCGGGTCATTTCTTTACGCCGACCTTTCATACCACCCGTTTCCATGATCGTTACGCCTGTTAAATCCATGGGAAACTGCTCCGCAAAATCGAGGAGTGCAAAACTAACACCCAATAGTAAAACGGGAACATTTTTGGGTCTTTTTTTCAGTATTTCTTGTAAATCTTTTAAATTATGCAAAAAAAAGCCGCTCTCTTTATACCTGGAACGTTGGATAAAATGATCTGCCATAGCCACTAATGACGAACCCGTCCGCTCCAAATAAGACGGCAATAAGGCCAGTACCATCCAATCTTTAGGATCGCCATAATGCGCTGTAAATCCACGAACACAATTGTTCAGGTACAAGTTGTTTTCACGCACAAAGTGTTGAGAAGGGATTTGCCCTGTGGTACCACTACTGCTAAAAACGGTTGAGGTATGCCATTGCCCCGTTTTTATCTCATGGCTTTTGAAAAAGGAAATGGGTAAAAATGGAATATCTACCAGTTTTTTAACCGTGGAGGCATCTCTACCAAGCAGCGATAAAAACTGGGCGTACAAAGGATTGTGTACGGATTGAAAATGAAAGACCTCCATTGCCAATGCCTCAAAAGCAAAATCGGAATCCGATAATTGCTCCAGTTGATGCCATAAATAGGTTCTTTTTTCCATTTTGATATAGTATAAGCGGAAAGGAATTGGCCCAAAGTGATAAGTTATTAGACTTGTTTCGGCGGGAGACTGCCCGGTCAAAAAATGATCTTTTTTGGCTGCTTTTCGGCTATTTTGTAGTCCGTAGCACTACTACGAACTACAAAATGAGCCTCAACCAGCCAAAAAATCTCTAATTTTATGCCTCGGACGCTCCCACCGCAACAAGTCTATTGTTTTATCGTTCCTTCTCCCTATTTTTGCGTTCTATTTTTGACAAAATTATTATTTCGATGAAACGATTCCTTTATGTTTTTGTGCTCGTGGCATTGGTGGCCAATGTTTTCACCTACTGCGTCAAACCGCCGGATTATCCCATTGAGCCAGTCATCACTTTTAGTAGTGTAAGTCCTAATACCATACTTCAACAACCATTTTTCAGAATGGCCGATACGGTTTATACCGATCTACTCTTTTCATTTACGGATGGTGACGGGGATTTGGGTTCTGATGATGGTACTATAAGTGTTATCATAAAGGATACGCGTTTGCCCAATATTCCTTTGAATTATTTATTACCCAAAGTAGATCCTCAAGGTGCTGGAAATGGTATATCAGGCACTGCTCGAATCCGTGTACAAGTCAGTTGTTGCATCCCCGATCCAATCAATGGAATTCCGCTGCCGGCTTGTGATACACTGCCTACCTCTTCACAACTTCGCGATACTGTTATTTATAGTATTCAAATTAAAGACCGAGCCGGAAACCTTAGTAATATCATAGAAACAACACCCATAACGCTTATTTGTAAGCGGCAATAGTGCATACTAAATACTTGGACATGATTAATTATCCCCAAGCACTTCACTATCCGACGGGTCTATTGCTTTAAAAAAACTAAAGATAGTTTGTCCGTAATTCCGAACATCTACCAGTCGAGGGTCATTGGAGTAATCGTGGTGCGGATTATGCTCCATTACAAATAGCCCATCGGGGAGTAAGAGATTTTTTTCAAAAATGAGGTTTGGAATGGTATCCATCGTAGCCAAATCATAAGGTGGACCAGCAAAAATATAATCATATTGCCCCCTGGTGGACTCGATAAACTTAAATACGTCCATCTGCATGATCTTGATATAGTCCTCAATACCCAGTTCTTTGCTGGTTTTACGGACAAAATTGATACATCCTGGAAATTTGTCCACATACGTTACATCGGTACAACCACGCGAAATAAATTCATAACTGTGGTTGCCAGTACCCCCAAAAAGATCTAAAAACTTGGTGGCTTCAAAATCAATTTGGTTATTGAGTATATTGAACAGCGCTTCTTTAGAAACATCTGTGGTGGGGCGCGTAGGCCATTTGTCGGCAGGCGGATTGAACCGTCGCCCTTTAAACTTCCCTGCTATAATTCTCACGTATCGCTATATGGTTTGATCTAAGTAAATATGTGGCAATATACCCTCCGAAATACCCGGTAATATAGCCGCAGGCAAAAAATGTATATGCCTAATAAATCGTTCGTATTGCTTATAAATTTCAGATTCTTTCAACAACTCACCTGAAATAAACAACGGCGTATCAGATGGTTTTAGGTAATATTGGTCATAGGCCAAGAGTGTAAAATACAACACATCGGCTGGTTTTTCATAGTTAAAAGTATTAAAAAACAACAAATTACCTCGTTCAAATACCGCTATTTGCAAGTAAGTAGAACGCAAGTGCACACAAACGCATGCCGCTTGGTTAGCCGTTGCTTTTTGTAGGGTTTCGACCAAGGCAACTGTATAAGAGTGGATAGAAGCATTTGGAAAGAAATAAGCACCTATGGCGACCAATGCCGGATCAACTGCCCAAACCGCCGACATTTCCATACCCTGCAAAGTGTTATACTCCACTTTGCCCAGTACTATATCGGTCAAGGTGTGCAGGTAATCACCCGCCAACGCAGGATCAAACATACGCTTGGGCACAATAGTAGCCGTCGGTGTAAAGTACAGCAATTCGGTGCTGGCAAAAGGATATGAAGCGATTTCTTCGCGATTTAATATTTTGCGCAGTGCATTTTCACGGTGCTCTCTATTAAACACCCAAGTGTGGAGGTATTGCGTACCTCTATTCTTTCGGCGAACGGCAAAAGACAGACCATCCGGGCCGATTACAGCACGTAAAATACACTCGTCGGAAATATCCGGACCAAATGTGGTATCTTTAAAATTGATGGATAAGCGTTCCATTTTGCGCAAAGGTACAAAAAATCAAGTAACATCATTCACCTTTGCAAACTATGTGGATTGTGGCTGGCCTTTAGAAAAGAACATGTTTAATACACTTTTTGAAATGGTGGAAAATGACGTTTACGAAACTTGTTTTAGTTTCGTAAACGTGATCTGTTCCTTGCGTTGTATAAAATGTCCAATAGTATGACTTAAAATAAGACTGTACGGTTGCAAATATAATGTCTATTTAGAAAAGACCTGCCTTGCCAATACCTTTTCACTCGGTAAACCTTCTGTGGACTTCCAAAAATTCAAGTCGTTGTATTGGCCATTTACCCAAGTATCTACCATATTATCATAGTATTTGCTGCCTGGGTTACCCGATTGCCCGCCGGGATAAACCCCAATTGCTTTAACTTCATCTCCCAAATCCACAATCATGCGCCAAGAAGGGCCATAGTCGCGCAATATAGCATTTAACGCAGAGCGATGCCCTCCGGTTGTAATATTTGTACGGCTAAATGGCGCAATACGAGCCAAGTGATTGATCGTTAAAGAGTGAAATTTTCCCCATACTAAATTACCTGTAAGCGTTTCTTTTGCTGCTTGGCGACTCATTTGTTTGAATGCTGCGGTAACAATGCTCCGTGCATTTTCGCGTTCTGGCGTGGATTTTAGGTCAAAAATAATATGATTAGAATCGCGTGCCAATAAATCTATCATGCGCCATGTTGGCGGCAGAAGCATTTTTATGTTTTTATCCATGTGCACCATTACCTCGTCGTAGGTACGCGCATAAGTAGAGTCAAACCATATATCGAATAGGGTAGGAGCTGCCAAATCTTTTTCGTAGCGGCAGTTCCAATCTTCTAAGTCCTTAACGAATAACTGTTCATCAGGCGATAATGTAGAACGATCCAGTAATCGCAACATGGCCGACTTTGCATCGTATGCACGAAGACTAAAAGTGCTGTTTTGCATGGCCTTCATACTATCTACTGTGGCTGCGGTCATTACTTCGAGGCGTTCAACTGCATTTCTACCGCGGAATTGTTCCCAATCGCCATATTTAGCATGATAAGGATAGGATGGTGCCGTTGAGTTTTGGTTAGCAGAAGTGACAAAACCACGTTTAGGGTTATGCATTTTTGGGATTTCATCTTGAGGAATATACCCTATCCAGGCATTTGTACTCAATGACCCATCTTGGATATAGCGTCCTTCGTCACCCACGCGAAGCGGCATATTACCTTGTACCCGAATGGCAATATCGCCATGTTTATCGGCGTAAACAAAGTTTTGCGCAGGGCAGTCGAAATTTTGGAGCGCAGCCGAATAATCGTCAAAGTTCTTTGCCTTATTGAGCAAACCAAAGTTGCGAACTGGTCTGCCAGGTCCTACATCGTGTGTTGCCCACCTAAATGCGCAATCATGGAGCGGTTCTTTAGGGTCATCATAAACAATAGGCCCCCAAATTGTATAACGAACCGTATCTAGTAAGGGCTCTGGCCTACCTTTTACGAGGATAGTTTCCACTTTAATATCTGCCTTTTTTGAGGTGCCATCTACATTATAAGTGGTACGACTAGCATCTGTCCATTTGATTTTGTACCAATCAGATACATCTACACCTACATTGGTGATACCCCAAGCGATATTTTCATTAAATCCGATAACGATACCCGGAATACCAGATAAGCATACACCATATACATTGGTTTCGGGCGTATGAATTTGGGTTTGATACCAAATAGAAGGCAAACTCAAGGACAAATGCGGGTCATTAGCCAACATTGGATGCCCAGATGCGGTTTTGCTACCTGCTACCGCCCAGTTATTGCTACCCATAATATAAGGATCGGTTATTACTTTTGGCAATTGATCGGTCTCATCTATCATACCAATCTGCGTATCCATCTTTATGGGTTGTGCAGCGTTGCCGTTCTTTTGTGGTTTCAAAGATGGATTTTGAGGGTAAAATCCTTCAGGAATTACGGGTTTTTGTTTTGGATTCCAATCGGGGTAAATTTCTTTATACAAATCTGCGCCAAGTAAATCAAGTGCGTTGGTTGCACCCAGATCTTGATCATAAGAGGCCAATATATCCGCCATTCCTTCTACAACCATTGCACATTTAAGAGGAGACCACAATTCAGGTTTATGCCCCAATATTTTAAATTCAATGGGGTAATCAGCGGGTTTCAATTGATTAATCCAAGCATTTACGCCTTCGGTATATGCTTCGATTAATACCATATCTTCTGGCGATTTTTTCCAAAGTTCCAAATCTTGTTCTGCTGCCCAAGGCAATCCTTTTCGGCGTGTTTTAAGGTCAATTTGAACTGTTTTTTCTCCAATCACTTCCGATAAGCGACCGGATACTTTTCTACTGGTCAAATCCATTTGAAACAACCGATGCTGCGCTGTAATATAACCTTGTACCATGGCTGCATCCGTCATGTTTTCTGCAAAAATATGTGGGACTAGCATATCGTCATAGACTACTTGAGTTTTGCCCTTTAGTCCAGGAAGATTAACATTAGCATCATAAGTTGGTCCAGTTAACGGTTCTGCATTGCGCCAAAAACCAGAAAATGGATTGAATAATTTACCCATTGCGGGCAAAGTTGTATCACCTTTCGAGAGAGATGTTGATAATAGCCACGTAATGCCTATTGTAGTGGCTAATGCTAATAAAAAACGTAGAATATTCATAAATTGATGCAATATTACAATAAAAAATAAAAACTTAAGACTTGGATACACCCTAACTGAACGCTATAAACCTAGAGCGATAAGACGATATGTAGGTGCTATCGCTCTAGGTACAGGGATTTTAGGTGACCTAATTAAATCCACTATCAGCAGGTTTGGGTGCTGGTTTTTTAGGCGTTACAGGCGGTTTTGTTCCGGGTACAGTGGCTGGTGGTGGCTTTGTTCCTGTTCCATTTTGTGGAGGAGTAGGAGGGGGGCTGTCGCCCCAGCCCGAGTCTGATCCGCCCAAACCTTCTTCATCAAATGAGCTGGAAGGAGACGCCGAATCTTGAATTGGATTACAGTTCAGATCTGGCAATGTACCTGAGGGCAGTTTGAACTTGGCATTGATATCAAAACCACTGGATTTGTCCTGCTCCAACCTTTTTATAAAATCGGCGAAAATAGGGCGTGCCATACGTGCGCCTTGACCGTCCTCAAGGGAATTGAAACGAATCCAGCGGTCTTCACCACCTACCCAAGTACCTACCACGAGGCGCGGGGTAATTCCCATAAACCAGCCGTCGGAATAGTCGTTGGTAGTACCCGTTTTACCGCCTACTGGTGATTTGAGTTGATTAATACCCGGTGCACCTTTTACATTATACTGCAACATTTGGTTGAGCATATAATTAGCCGTTTGTGGCAATGCTTGGTGCTCTTCTGGTGTAGATCGGTAAATCACTTTACCATTTTTATCTTTGATTTCGCGGATCACACTTGGGCGATTATACACACCATTATTAGCAAATGCAGTATAAGCGCCAGACATTTGCCAAACAGTAATATCGGCAGAACCCAAGCAAATAGTGGGAGAATTAGGCAGTCCAGCAGGGTCGATCCCCATATTATTGAGCATATCAAAAACTGGTTCGGTACTGCCCATTTGTTTCATCAAATAAGCACTGACCGAATTGATAGAATTTTTCAATGCCTCCTTCAACGTTACTAATTGATAAGAATATTTCCCTGTCGAGTTTTTGGGTGTCCAACTTTGTCCATGTTTGAAGTTTTGGTAATAAGCGGGGATCTCTACCGGCATATCATACACCTGAAAGCAGGGTGTTAGGTTTTGTTGTGCAATGGCTGTACCATAAATAAATGGTTTAAAAGTAGAGCCTACTTGTCGAGGCGTGCGTATATGGTCGAACTGGAAATGTTTGAAATTGATACCACCTACCCATGCTTTTACCTCTGAAGTAGTAGGATCAATAGCTAATATACCCGACTGAAGGAACATTCTATGGTATTTCAAACTATCCATTGGTGACATAAATGTATCTTTCTCCAATTTTGGAGCATTCCAAGAGAAGACGCGCATGGGTACTTTGGTGGCATATACCTTTCTAACGGTTGACTGCAATGATGTCCATTGTTTTTTCAACTCTGGCCAATATTTGCTATCCATTATTTTTCGACAACCTGTTGCCTGATCAATTGTCAATTGTTTTTTTGCTAATTTTTTACTAATTGAACCACTTTTTTTCTCTTCTTCTAGCATATTTACAATATCATCATCACTAGGTTCAAAATTATAAGCAGTTTGAATGTCATCGACTATTTTTTGTAAGCTGTTATTGCGAAGGCCGCGATAACGTTCTCCAGTAAAAATGAGCGATTGTAAACTTTCTTGACGCTGTTTTATTTCATCATCTTTAGTATCTGTGCCTTTGTACGTCCATGGGTCGCGTCCTTTCCAAACCGAAAACAAACGAGTTTGTATTTTTTTCATGTGCGCTTGCATTGCTGCTTCGGCATGTTGCTGATATACTGGATCAATGGTGGTATATATTTTTAGTCCATCTTTAAAAATATTATAACTTGTACCATCCGATTTTAGGCATTCTGGCAAATTTAGTATGGCTTTTACATCTTTTTTCAACTCTGCGCAAAGGTATGGCGCTTTGTCTTCGGAGTAAGATAGCCGTTTAAATTTGCTCATATCCAAGGGTTTTAGTTTGAGTTTATCGTACTCTTCCTGTGATATATGCCCTGCGTAACGCATTTGAGACAATACAATCATGCGGCGTTTGATACAACGTTCGGGGCGTGCAATAGGATTGTAGCGCGAAGGATTTTGCAACATACCTACCAACATTGCAGCATCTTCTTTTTTGAGTTTATTAGGGGCAACGCCAAAATAAATCTCTGCTGCTGCTCGGATACCATAAGCATTATTGACAAAATTGGCTTGATTGAGGTACATGGCAATAATTTCCTGCTTGGTATAACCCTTTTCCAGTTTTACGGCAGTGATCCATTCCCGTAGTTTGCGGTAGATTAGGGCAAATGCTTTTTCAAAAGTACCCATACCTTCAAATTCGCGATCAGAATACAGCATTTTGGCCAATTGCTGTGTAATGGTGGAGCCACCACCCGCGCTTTGGTCTTGTAATAATACGGTTCTGACCAGTACCCTCCCAATTGCACGTGCATCAATACCGGAGTGCGAATAAAAACGTTCGTCTTCGGTACTTACCAATGCTTTTTCTAACCAAGGTGACAATTCATTAAAAGTCGCCGGTACGCGATTTTGAATAAAAAAGCGTCCTAAAACTTCATTGTTATTGGCCAGTACTTCACTTGCCAGTTTACTTTTAGGATCTTCCAATTCTCGAAAAGAGGGAATACCGGTAAAATTAATGACGATAAATAAGGCCGCAATGCCAAATATTGCGGCGTAGAGCAAACCCCAAGTCCAGCGCACCAATTTTTTATAGATTGGCATGCGTTGTTCTTGTAGTTGGGCTTTTAAAGATATAAGGCCGCGAGGTTCGGGGAGACCTGATTGTGTCATGTTATATAATATAGTTTTTTGACTGCATATTGATTTTAAGGGAAGTAGTTTATCCTTTTTCGGCTTCTACGAGTAATTGCTCCCAATACTCCACAGCGCGGCGTGTATGAGGGATACAGATAGAACCGCCGACCATATTTGCTACTGCGAATATTTCAAAAATTTGATCGGTATTGATACCTAATTCGTGGCATTTGCCAAGATGGTACTTGATACAATCGTCGCAACGGAGTACCATAGAAGCCACCAAACCAAGCATTTCTTTGGTTGACACATCTAATGCGCCTTCTTGATAAGTCTGGTTATCAAGACTCCAAAATCGCTTGATTACTTTGTTGTCGTGTGCCAAAATGCGCTCGTTCATGCGTGCGCGATAGTCATTGAACTCTTCTACTATGCTCATGTGTTAAAATTTGTCGAAAGGATCGGGTATCTCCCAGTCGGCACGCCAGTCACGAACAGGCATGCGATCTAGTGGATACCAATTGCCCCACCAATCAAAATATTCTAAATTGTTAAAGTTTAATTTATAGTCAAATTCGCTGGGTAAGTCGTAAACAAACCCAGGGTAATAATAGTCCAAGTCCAGTTGTTGCGCGTACATAATTTCTAACAACATGGTAAAAGTACCAAGGCTGCGGTTCGCATATTCATTATCAAATACGCCGTAGTTACCAGCCATAGATTTTTGGCCAACATGAAAAAAACTGGATGCAATATGCTGTTTTGTACCTGTAAAGACATCAAATTCGTAACCATCGCAGGGCATAATATGACTCCATTGGCTAAAAAAACCTTCGATCATTTGTGGTCGATTATGCCGGAATCGCTCTGCATGAGCATGAAATAAAAGGATATGTTCCCTACAAATACGCAAGGAGCGGCTTTGCACCACTAAGTCAATATTCTTGCGTAAGCACTTGCGTTGGCTTTTACTAAAATGAAAATCTTTGAGTCGAATACGCAATAAAATGACGCGACAGGGCTGTCCACGCCATTCCCAAAGGTTACGCCGAAACAACAAATCAGACCAATAACACCACCCATCTTCGCAAAAACGATCGAAAACGGCTGGATCTAAAGGCTGCATTGGGACATAATCTTCGATGGATGTTGGGTTAAAAGAGATGTCCTTAAAAATAGATAATTGGCGTGCTTGCATATTCTGTTGCAAATTTCGGTATAAGTACTCAAATTTCTACTACTTTTGTCCCAAAATAATTTAATACTTCATTTGTAAAAATTTAACCGCTCCCGTTTCGACCAAAAAAAGTCAAATTTTGATCTGAAACCGCTGGCAAAGTTTTTACCTTCATTTTTAACAATGTCAAACAAAGTTCTCATTATCGGCGCAGGTGGCGTCGGACGGGTAGTTGCTTACAAATGTGCGCAACACCGCGATGTTTTTGGTGAGATTATGCTCGCCAGTAGAACCAAAAAGAAATGTGATGTAATTGCCGAGGCGATTCATCAGGCTTACGGTGGCCGAAAAATCAAAACGGCCAAACTTGACGCTGATGTGGTTGAACAAACAGTAGCGCTGATCCACAAGTTTAAACCAGATTTGGTGATCAATGTGGCACTCCCGTATCAAGATTTGCCAATCATGGATGCTTGCTTAGAAACAGGTACAAATTACATGGATACAGCCAATTATGAGCCAAAAGAAGAGGCAAAATTTGAGTATTCATGGCAATGGGCTTATCAGGAACGCTACAAGAAAAAAGGCATTTTGGCACTTTTGGGTTGTGGTTTTGATCCCGGTGTTACCAGTGTTTATGCGGCTTATGCTAAGAAGCACTATTTCGATGAAATGCACGAGTTGGATATCGTTGATGCCAATGCGGGTAGCCATGGAAAAGCATTTGCCACTAATTTTAACCCCGAAATTAATATCCGCGAAGTAACACAACGCGGTAAATATTGGGAAAATGGCCAATGGGTAGAAACCGAGCCGCACGAAATTTGGAAAGATATTGACTATCCTGAAATTGGACCCAAACGCTCTTATTTGATTTTTCACGAAGAACTAGAAAGTTTAGTGAAGAATTTCCCCACTTTGCGTCGCGCTCGTTTTTGGATGACCTTTAGTGAGGAATATCTTACACACCTGCGCGTGATCCAAAATATTGGTATGGCGGGTATAGAGCCGATTCGTTATAAAGGTGTGGACATTGTTCCGCTTCAATTCCTAAAGGCAGTTTTGCCCAAACCAGAAGAACTTGGGGTGAACTATACAGGTTATACCAGCATCGGTAACCGTATAAAAGGCATCAAAGACGGTAAACCTCGCACCTATTATGTCTGGAATAACTGCTCGCACCGCGATGCTTATTTGGAGACAGGAACCCAAGGTGTAAGCTACACGACTGGGGTACCTGCTATGATTGGTGCTCGCATGATCTTGGAAGGGAAATGGACAGGAAAAGGGGTGTTCAATGTAGAGGAGTTCAACCCTGATCCGTTTATGGAGCGACTTACACTGGATGGGTTGCCATGGCATGAGAAAGTGGATATTGCACTTGATATGGATTAATCTTGCTTGAATTGTCGGGGCTAGGAGTAGCCCCGACAATTTCTTTCTATTTGGATAAGTGTCCAAATTGATGAAGGAATTAGGGAAATGAAAAAGGGGGGACAGCAAAAACTATTTTGCCGATTGTTGTGTTTTTTCCTATATTTGCAATGAAATAAGGCCATGCTTTAACGTGGGCTTATCATTTCTAACATAATCTAATGATTATCAATCGATTTGTCATTTGTGGTTATATGGCCACATTTCTATTCACTTAAAGCGGTGGATGCATCGCACCATTTTTGCTATGAAGCATAAAACAATTAGACTCATTTTCGCAGTACTGCTACTGTCCCATTCCTTATCCGCACTAGACTTAGGTGTTTCTTATGCCATAATGGCCACCCCCGAAGAAGGTTATGTGGAAGTTAACCTCGAAATAGATCCTTTTACTATTTCATGGAAAACCATTGATAGTACTAGGTTTCAAGCAAGCGCAGACATATTGATCTTGATTAAAAAAGGCGAAACCATCGTGGCGTACGAGAAATACACTTTAAATAGCCCTATTTTGTCCAATTACAGCAACTTGTTAGATGTAAAACGATTGGCAGTACCCAATGGCGACTACGAATTAGTGATTACAGCGGTGGACAAAATGCAAGAAATGAATAAGGCAAAATACGCTAAGTTGATTTCCGTAGCGCATTCCAATCAATTGTATATGACCGATATACAATTATTGCGCGGTTTTACGCAAGATACCTCTGCGCATCCATTTGTGAAGAATGGATATTATTTGGAGCCACTTCCTTTTAATTTTTACGATAAAGAAGCATCGGTATTGGCGTTCTATGCTGAAATATACAATAGCAAAAAGGTGATTACCGATCCGCAATATATCCTACGGTTTGTCATAGAAAAAGATCTAGGCAATGGCCAAACCCAACTAGTATCGGCTGGTAACCAGAAAAAACGCCCCTCTGAGATTGACGCTGCTCTTGTACAAATGGATATTTCTTTATTGGTGACGGGCAACTACAAACTCACCGTAGAAATGCGCACCAAATCCAATGAGTTATTGGCTACTAGAAATATATCTTTCCAACGCGCTAACCCTTATTTGAATGTTCCTGAAACATCGCTTACGAAAGAAGCATTGAGCACTCAATTTGTACAAAAATTAGAAGAAAAAGACCTTCGCTATAGCCTTACGGCACTTTCTCCTATCGTTTCATTTGGTACCGAGCCTGAGGAACTTAAAAATATTTTGAAAGGCTCCGATCTTGATGCCATGCGTTTTTTCTTGTTCCGACATTTTGTACGTATTGATGCTAATAAACCCGAAGAGGCTTGGCGTGTCTATATCGAAAATGCGAGGTTTGCAGACCAACAATTTAAAAGTGGTTTCCGTTACGGGTTCGAGTCTGATCGTGGACGTATGTATATGAAATATGGCCGCCCCGATGATGTGGTACACGTAGAGGATGATCCAGCAGCACCGCCTTACGAAATATGGGTGTATTATAATTTCCCCGTCACACAGCAGCGTAACGTAAAGTTCTTGTTTTATAATCCCTCTTTGGCTGGAGAAGATTATGTGACACTGCATTCCACTGCACGTGGTGAAATCAATAATCCTAAATGGGAAACCATTTTGTACAAACGGAATGCACAAAATGAATTTGCAGGCGATAATGACTGGGATGCTACCGAGATGCAGCGCAATGTAAACCGGAATGCTAGGGTTTATTTTGAAGATTATTGATTATTGTCTTTACCAATACCGTATTCCTGTTGTCGGGGCAATTTTTTTCAATTGTCCCGACAACAGGATATTAATGTGGCAGCGTCTATTAACATGGATAAAAAATCACTTCCTAAATTAGACTAATCGTATGATTTAAGTAAGTCGGGTTACATAATCGACACTTCTTGAATCAACAATGAATCAACAATCACCTATTTGCAAAAAAGGAAGTGTCGATTATTTGAGGCGAACTACTTACTATGATCGTTGCAACAAAATTCCTGTTATTTTATTTATTAGAAGAACGATAAAATATTAGAAACGCCCCGTATTCTATTTTGTCTCAAATCCGACAAGTTTTACCTAAAAGATAGTAATCATAAAACCAAACATTGGAATCGGTCGTACATTTACCGACTGAATCTTAATTACAACTTTTGCACCAATACATAATTTAAAACGATGAGTAAAGAAAAGGAATATTTCGAAGCAGCCGATTTGGCCAATTTTGGCAAGATTTCGGACTGGCAAGAGCCAATGGGGAAAAAGTTTTTCGATTATTACGGCGAAGTAATGAAAGAAGGCGCGCTCACCGCACGCGAAAAAGCACTGATTGCATTGGCCGTTTCTCATGCCATGCAATGCCCATACTGTATAGATGCCTATACAAGTGCCTGCCTCAAAACAGGATCTGATGAAGAACAAATGATGGAGGCCGTACATGTTGCCGCTGCCATGAAAGCCGGCATTACCTTGGTATATTCAACGCAAATGATGAAGCATACCAAAAAGATGACGATGTAATAATCCTATGAATAAATAGATGAGTAAGTCAAATCAATAAATATGTCTGCACAAAGAACAAAATCATTATCAGCACGGGGCGAAGCACTCGCGGATACTTTTTTTCAATTAAAAGTCCTGAATGGAAAGGAACTATCGGATATAAAATTTACGCCTTTTGCTGAAAAAATAGCACCAACGGGTTTTTATCCATTGCGTCCCTCTAAAATAGATATTTTCCAAATCAATATTGGTAAACTTTGTAACCAAGTTTGTTCGCATTGCCATGTGGATGCTGGCCCAGATAAAAAAGTGGAAAATATGAGTCGGGCAACTTTAGAAAAGTGCCTTGAGATATTGAGCCAATACGATATTAGAACCGTTGATATTACTGGGGGCGCGCCTGAAATGAACCCTCATTTTAAATGGTTTGTGGAGGAATGCAGGAAATTGGGTAAAACGGTTATTGATCGTTGTAATTTAACGATTATCATGGCCAATAAAAAATACCAAGAACTGCCAGATTGGTTTGCGGCAAACCAAGTGCATATTATATCTTCATTGCCATATTTCAGCAAAACGCGCACCGATGCTCAAAGAGGAGACGGCGTTTTTGAAGATTCTATTGAAGCCCTTCGCCGATTAAACGCAGTGGGTTATGGCAAAGCTGGTACAGGTCTTAATTTGGATTTGGTGTATAATCCTTCGGGTGCTTTTTTGCCAGGTAGCCAAGCAGGACTTGAAAAGGAATTTAAAACACAGTTAAAACGCAAATACGATATTGATTTTAATAATCTATTTGCCATAACGAATATGCCTATTAGTAGGTTTTTGGATTATTTGCTGGAATCTGAAAACTATGAAAGTTATATGACAGAATTAGTGGCTGCTTATAATCCAGCTGTCGTGTCCAATCTGATGTGCCGCAATACCATTTCTATTAGTTGGGATGGTTTTATGTACGACTGCGATTTCAATCAAATGTTGAATCTAAAAGTAGCGCTTCCCGAAAATCATATTTCTCAATTCGATTACGAGCGGTTATCTGTCCGCGATATTGTAGTTAATCAGCATTGCTATGGTTGCACGGCTGGTTCTGGGTCTTCTTGTGGCGGGGAGGTGGCTTAGTAATACTTTTTGTAGATGCCAAGATTAGACGAGACTCTACTATTGGCATCTATAATAAAGTGGCATTAGTCACCATTAAAATTAGGATGACTAATGCCACTTTATAGGATAGGTTTATCTTTATTTGTCTGTTTCTAAACTAACCACATAGCACTTTGGGTGTCCTTTTTTAGTGGCTGCTTTTTGTAATTTATCTGCTTCTTTACGGTCTTTGCAAGGGCCTAAAAGGATTTTACAAGAGCCATCCGTAGCCGTTTGTAAAAGTACTTGTCCTTTAAAATTTTCTTGCAACTTAGCCGCTTCTACCAAAGCCGGTTCGGCGGAAGAAAGACTAAATAATTGAACGGCAAAACCTTTTTGTTGTGCCTTACTTAGATCAATCTTATACATTGCATTATCAAGCAATGAAAGTTTTTGTATCGTTGGGATTGATTTTGTAGGCTCTTTAGTGGCAACAACACCTTTTTTACCTGATGCAGATCCTGTTCCGATTAATTCTGGTAACATTGGCGGTTGAGTAGTGCCATTTGAACTAATATCTTTGCCTTTCGTTGGGGCTTTTTCGTCGGTTGCAGGTGTTTCTTTTTTATCTTTTATAGCATCCTTTTTTGCTTTTGCATCTTTTTTTGAAACAGGTGCTGGTGCCTCTTCAATCACCTCGAGTTTCACTTTTAAAACACCTGCTTTCGTCAAACCGATTTGCTCTGCCGCAGCGCGTGACAAATCAACAACATGTCCTTCAGAATAAGGGCCGCGGTCATTAACGCGCACATCTACTGATTCGTTATTGTCCAATCGAGTTACGCGTACAATAGTTCCAAATTTAAGGGTTTTATGCGCACAAGTCAACTCTGCCTTGGCGTATTTTTCACCACTTGCTGTTTTTTTACCTTCAAACTTATCGTGGTAATAAGAAGCTTTACCAAACTCTGGAGCGAAAGTGGTCAAAGGCGCAGGGCGTTCGACTTGCTTTGCGACAACCGTTGATGTTGATGTCGAAGATAAAACCGGTGCTGGTGCTGGTGTGGAAAGGGAAGGTGCTTTGGGCATTAGCGCATTTGCTTTAAGCATCGAAGCGGTAGAAGCGACATCTTTAGGTATCGTAGTTGTACTTTTGGATGTTGAAGCAGCCGGTACGGGTTTCGGTGTATTGATGCTGGTAACGGCCTTTTCTGTAGAAGGCGTTGCGATGACCCTTTCTTGTTTAGAAGGTTGTATCTGTACCTGCTCGTCGGTGACAACTTCTAATTTTACGTTTAAAATGCCTGCCTTGATCAAATCAATTTGCTCGGCTGCGGCAAGAGAAAGATCAACAATGCGTCCTTTCTCGATTGATTTAACACCCAAACGATCATTCACACGCACTATTACAGATGCGCCATTATCTAATCTTGTGACTTTAATCTTAGTGCCAAACGGTAACGAAAAGTGCGCACAAGTCATCTGTGTTTTGTCATAAATCTCGCCACTTTTAGTTTTGTGTCCATCAAGACTTTCACTATAGTATGCTGCTTTGCCATATTCAATATTAGCAAAAGACATGGTAACTATCAGCAGGCAAAAGAAGCCTGTAAAGAGCGAAATTACATTTTTCCGGCTGTTCATATTTTTTTAAATTTAAAATGTTTAAAATTTATTATGGGTTATTGGCCGAGCAATCGTACTGCTTGTGCTACGTGCCGTTGGTTGTGTGCGGTGATAAACTCTAAAATATTACCCAGTTTATATTTAAACATAGGTATAATTGCAAAACGCACTTTTGCTCTATTTATATCTACTTCGCGGCTCATTTGAATCAAACGGAGTAGTTTTTCAGTATTGATAATAAAAACCTTAACCGTTGAAACCTCCAAAGTGGTACCTAGTGGGTTATACCTTTTTGAGGTTTTGAATCCTTTGGGCTTTGTCGATTTGGCCCAACGCAATGCCTCTTTCCCCAACCAGGTATATTTAACTGGTGTACCTGGTACAGATAACATCGAATGTGCTTTGGCCTTATGGATTGCCATTTCAATTTGAGGTAAATAATCGTTGTAACTTCGATTTAGGTGATCAAAGCATTCGAGTATATTCCAACCCTTGGGATTATTTGGTCTGCGCTTAAGGGCTGTTGCGTCCAATGGCGAAAACCGCTGCCGAACTTCTTCCAATACAAACCTCAAGTCTTGTTCTAGTTGATCTAATAGTTCATTTTGTGTCATAGATGGGGCAAATGTAAAAGAAAGATTATCAATTGAATAAGAAAAATTTCAAAACTTTTTACTTGCTCAATGATTGAGTACTTATATTTGCCACTAATTATGCGATATATAACTATTTTTGGTCTATTTTTATTGTCTGCTCTGGCTTTTCATCAGGCTAAAGCACAGTCACTTTCTTCCTCCAATTTGCCCATTATACTCATTCAAACCAATGGTGTTGAAATTCCAGATGAGCCTAAAATAACGGCTTCCATGAAGATTATCTCCAATAGTATTGGTGTGAATCTAATCACTGATCCACCTAATGAATACGATGGAAAGATTGGCATAGAAAAAAGGGGCGCATCATCGCAGGGCATGCCTCAAACGCCGTATGCCATTGAAACCCGCGACGATGCTGGGGAAGAACGCAATGTGTCTTTATTTGGAATGCCCAGTGAATCGGATTGGTGCCTGATTCCTAACTATAATGATAAGGCTTTTTCTCGAAATCCTTTGTCTTATCACCTATTTAACAAAATGGGACAATACGCGCCTCGTACCCAATTAGTGGAAGTTGTGGTCAATAATAATTATATGGGCATCTATCTTTTTTGTGAAAGAATAAAACGCGATAAAGATCGAGTGAATATTAAAAAAGCAGATCCAACGGCTCTTGGCGGCGACTCCTTGTCGGGTGGTTATATTTTCAAAATTGATTATAGTAGCGGTTTTGATAATTGGGTGTCCAAGTTCACACCTGCTGCTGCCCCAAATGTGGCCATTAATTACGTTTTTCATTATCCTAAAGCGGTCGATCTCTCGCAGGCGCAGCGTGGGTACATGAAAAAATATATGGACAAAGCCGAAACTGTATTGCGCAGCACCCTCTCCAATGATACGGTAGTGGGCTATCGCCGCTATTTTGATACGCAAAGTTTTATTGACTATTTTTTGCTCAATGAAGTGGCTCGGAATAATGATGGAAGCAAAAAAAGCCGCTATTTTTACAAAGACAGAAATAGCGTTGATAGCCTTATAAAAGCAGGACCAGTTTGGGATTTTGATTGGGCTTGGAAGGATATAGATGAGTGCGCTACTTTTGCCGCAACAGATGGCTCCGGATGGTCGTATCGGATTAATGATTGCAACCCCGATATTTATTCGCCTGATTTATACCTTTTGATGCTCAAAGACACGTTGTTTTCACAAGCAGTTTGCAAACGATATACTGAGCTTCGACAAACGATTTTTGCTACCGATTATTTACTTAAATATGTAGATAGTATAGCGGCATTAACACAATCGGCACAAGTGAGGCATTATGCTAAATGGAATATTTTAGGGTATAATAGTTGGACACCCGAGGTTAATTTTTCGCCAACCAATTTTCAGGGCGAAGTAACCAAACTAAAATCGTGGATTACTCGACGTATGAATTGGTTGGATCAAAACGTGCCTAAATTATGCCAATCCCCAACGGTAACAGTTGTCCCGGTGTCGGGCAATATTTCCGTCTTCCCTAATCCTACTTCTGGGTTAACATCGTGGAATGCTTATGTGCCTCCTAGCCAAAATTTGCTTTGTGCTGATGTACTAGGCCGTATCACAACACTTCCCACCGTTAAAGTGAATGGCCGCGCTACGTTCGATATGAGTCCGTATTTGCCCGGTATTTATTTTATTTGGGCAGAGGGCTCCAAGCGCGATGCTGTGAGGTTAATAAAAAATTGATTGCCAATAAAATATTGCGGTATGGTGGCCATTTAGAAGAAAACCGTGCTAGGTTTTTTCCTTCGTTCCTAAATCAACCAAAAAATTTCTATCTTTGCGCTCCTTTTTAGGAAAGATAACACAAAAACTAGGCGCATGTCAGAAATTTCAACCCGCTACAACCCAGCAGATACAGAAGAAAAGTGGTATAAACACTGGGAAACATCAGGATATTTTCGCTCCATTCCAGACGAACGGGAGCCGTTTACCATAGTTATTCCACCTCCTAATGTCACAGGTGTGCTCCACATGGGACACCTGCTGAATAATACTATTCAAGATATTCTTATCCGTAAGGCTCGGATGGATGGCAAAAATGCTTGTTGGGTACCTGGTACCGACCATGCTTCTATTGCCACAGAAGCCAAAGTGGTGAAATGGCTGCGCGAAGAAAAGCAATTGCGTAAAGCGGATTTGACCCGCGAGTCTTTTATGGGATATGCTTACCAATGGAAAGATAAGTACGGCGGCATCATCCTCCAGCAATTGCGCCGTTTGGGTGCTTCCTGCGATTGGGACCGTACTGCCTTTACTATGGATAAAACCTATTATCAGGATTGTATCCGCATGTTTGTTGATTTGCACGCAAAAGGCAAATTATACCGCGGCTTGAGGATGGTCAACTGGGATCCAGAAGCACTTACCGTATTGTCCAACGAAGAAGTACTCTATAGCGAAGAAAACGCACAACTCTTTCACCTGCACTATAAATTAGCAGACGGCTCTGATGGAGTAGTAATTGCCACCCAACGCCCAGAAACAATTTTTGCCGATGTGGCAGTGGCCGTCAATCCTAAAGATCCTCGTTATACTCATTTGGTAGGCAAAGAGGTGCTTATTCCATTGATCAACAAAGCAATACCAATTATTGCTGATGAATATGTTGATATTGAATTTGGTACTGGTGCGTTAAAAATTACACCGGCACATGACCCCAATGACTACGAAATTGGTCAAAAACACCAATTGCCAACGATCGATATTTTGACCGATAATGGGCAAATCAGCGATACCTGTACTTTCCTCCCTTTGGTGGGCATGGATCGTTTTGCTGCACGCAAGGCCGTAAAGCCACTATTAGATCAAGCAGGTGTTTTGGTGAAAGTACAAGACTACCAAACGAAAATAGGCCGTTCTGAGCGTACCAATTCGGTGGTAGAACCCAAATTGTCCCTTCAATGGTTTGTAAAAATGGCCGATCTGGGCGCACCTGCGCTCAAAGCCGTTATGGAAGAAGAAATCAAGTTTTATCCAACTAATTTCCAAAATCTATATCGAAATTGGATGGAAAACCTGCGCGATTGGTGTATTAGTCGTCAATTGTGGTGGGGACAACAAATACCTGCATGGTACCTCAAATCGGAAGGATTGAGCAAAGAAACGCATGTTTTTGTGGCACAAGACGTAGAAGGTGCTTTGGCGCAAGCCATAAAGGCAACGGGTAATAATGCATTGACAGCCAATGACTTGCGTCAGGATGAAGATGTACTGGATACTTGGGCATCGTCATGGCTTTGGCCGATTTCAGTGTTTGACGGTTTTAATAAACCCGATGGCGATGTGAGTTATTATTACCCAACAAGTGTATTGGTAACTGGCTGGGATATCATCTTTTTCTGGGTGGCGCGCATGATTATGGCGGGTTACGAATATAAAGGTGCTCGTCCGTTCAAAGCCGTTTACTTTACGGGAATGGTACGCGACAAGAATCGTAGGAAAATGTCCAAATCATTGGGTAATTCTCCCGATTCTTTGGCATTATTAGATAAATATGGTGCTGATGGCGTTCGTTTTGGCTTAATGTCGAGTGCTGCTGCTGGTGGCGACCTTATTTTTGATGCGCCATTTGGCCCTGATGGATCAATTTTGGATGAAAGCGTATTGTGCGAACAAGGCCGTAATTTTTCCAATAAAATGTGGAATGCGCTTCGTTTGGTAAAAGGTTGGAACACCGTGGATGCTCCAGAAAGCGATGAAATTCGTCAGAAAAACGAATTGGCGATCCAGTGGATCAATGAAAAATTCAACCAAACGGTATTGAGTGTAGAGAGTGATTTTACCCAATTTCGGTTGAGTGAGGCGTTAAAATCGCTTTATGCCTTTATTTGGGATGATTTCTGTTCGTCTTATTTGGAAATGATAAAACCAGGTTACGAACAGCCCATTGATCGACCTACTTATACGGCTACATTGGATATTTTCTCAAAAATGTTGGTGGCGTTGCATCCATTTATGCCTTTTATTACGGAAGAACTTTGGCATCAATTGGAAGAACGTACGGCAGGTGATGACTGTTGCGTACAATCGTACCCGACCACAAGCACTCCGAACACAGATTTGATCTATCAAGTGGATACATTGCGCGATATTATCACTAAAATCAGGGATTTACGCAATGCTAACCACTTGAAACAGAAAGACTTATTGGCGGTTTCTGCTCAAAATAGCGCAACTGCAAAAGCACTTTTTGATGTGCCGGGAGCTCGTGTTATGGTAGAGAAAATGGCGTTCCTCAGTGCCTTGAATTTCTCAGATATTGAACCAGACAATGCTAAATCATTTATTTCGGGGACGGATAAGTTCTACGTTGAAATGCCTAACGAAATAGATGTAGCCGCCGAAATTATAAAAATTACGACAGAACTGGAGTATCAAAGAGGTTTTGCACGTTCGGTAGAAGGCAAATTGTCCAATGAAAAATTTGTGAGTAGTGCACCAAAGCAAGTCGTGGATAACGAACGTAAAAAATTGTCGGATTCACAAGCGCGGATTGCTATTTTGGAGGAAAGTTTGGCCAAACTATCTTAGTTAACTAATGAGGTACAAACGAGTTTTAAATTAAAGCACATTTATTGATTTTATATTCCGTAGTGCTTTTTCTACCACAAAGTACACAAGAGTTCACAAAGCGTAAGGTACACGTTTAATCTTTGTGTACTCTTGTGTTGTACTTTGTGGTGAAAAAATGTGTACGCTAGGCTTTGTGGTACAAAAAATTACATGAACTCGGTGGTCATTTAAAACATATTAATTTTATGATGAAAAATTTTATTCTTGTATTGTCAGTTTGTGCCACTTTAGCGGTGCATGCACAAGACACCTTTTCGATTGTTGCCGTTGACCCCAACACGGGTGAAATAGGTAGTGCCGGCGCAAGTTGTTTGGATAATAATGGTTTTCCAGGCAGCAATGGTGCCATTATTATCAGCGATATTATTCCGGGGCGTGGTGCCATTCATACCCAATCGTTTTGGAATGCGACCAACCAAACCAATGCAAGGTTAAAAATGAATCAGGGCTTATCTCCTGCCGAAATCATCGCGTGGCTCAAACCAAATGATATAAATGGCATTATCGGTTCTGCTAGTCGTCAATATGGTATTGTGGATTTTGACCCACAAGGTGCTCCACGTGCTGCGGCACACACGGGTAATTCTTGTTTTGACTGGAAAGGGCAGCGGGTTGGTACTAATTATGCTATTCAGGGCAATATTCTACTTGGGCCTCAGATATTGGATAGTATGGAGGCGCATTTTTTGCAATCGGAAGGGCTGCCATTAGCACTTCGTTTGATGTACACTTTGCAAGGTGCAAATGTGGTAGGCGCAGATAGTCGTTGTACGAGCAATGGCACATCATCGCTATCGGCGTTTGTACGTTTGGCACTCCCTTCGGATACGTTGGGTAGTTTTTATTTGGACTTAAATGTGCCCTCTTTACCAGCAGGTATGGAGCCGATTGATTCTTTACAACGGTTGTTTAACGCTTGGGCGGCAGTACCCACACAGCATCCTTTACCACTACAATTAAAGGTGTTTCCAAACCCTTCTAGCGCTGGTGCTTTTTCGGTGTCTTGGCCCAATGAAGGCGCATTTGATATGGAAGTAATAGGTGTTAATGGTACGGTTGTACGTAGGAAACCTTTGAAACAGGGCATTAATAATTTTGAATTAGGGCTCACTTCTGGTCTTTACTGGTTAAAAGTAAAAAGTAATGAGGACGGCACTGTAAAGGGAATGGGAAAAATAATAGTGCAATAATTAACGATACAAAGATGCAAGTACTGACCCAATACCGATGGA
>JBEAVK010000314.1:0-5060 GCA_041160955.1 Bacteroidota bacterium | reverse complement strand
TTAGGCAATGTCGTAATCAAGCGAGGCAAACCTGTACCCAATACCGCTACATCATAAGAAACTACGAATTGGAACTGGTTAATATTCTTAAACTTACGTACTTTAATGGCAACAGAAGCAGAGTCACCTACTTGTGCTACATTTATGGTATCGGCCCTGTATCGTACTATTTCGTCTTCTAATTGGGCTGTTGAACTCACTAATATAGAGCCGGGAACACCAGAATTGGGTTCTGACCACAGATTAACACCCATTGCATTCTCGATAGCAATAGGAGAGGCAGGTAATAAGCCATTACCATTACATACAATACTAGTCACAGCCCCATTAGTTGCACCTGGGCCATTTGCGATTAAGCATACTTCAAAAATAGGTGTATTGTTGGGTATGGTAACACCAGCCCCCGTCGCATCCTCCCAGTTAACAGTCACCCTCCCTATAGTAGGGTTAAAATTGGAACAGTTTAGACCTGCAAGGTTGTAACCTTGTAAATGACTAAATGAAAATACAGAACTTTGATAGTTAACAACAAACTGCATACCTACTACATTAATAAAATCATTCACAAGCACCGGAACACACATTGTTTCGCCCGGACGAATAGAATCATGCGGTATAATCAATGCAAAACCTACAATAGGTGCTGGAGGTGTTACACCTACAGGATAGGTAAATGTAGCAGGTACATTACCCATACCAATCACATTCAATGTTGGAGTTGCGGTAGGTGATACAAAAATATTAGATGTACCTGTCGCCAATACCGTAAATTCTATTTTGAATAATACTGTATTTTCATCTAAATAATTGCCTGTACCAGCGGGATCAAACCAAAGCAAGGATATTTTGCCAGCAACCGGGTTATCAATACTAGAAGAGCATGGAGGCAATCCTCCTCCTGGGCAAAGTGGTGGTGTACCTGTTGCCTGATTATAGATAAAACCGGGCAAGTCTGGTGTCAAACTTTTTATAGTTTTAAACTGTAGTTTGGTTTGATCGTACAAAATGGGGAAGGTCATACCTGCGATGCCTTCAAATTTATTGGCTACTACATCAACTGTAATAACCGAACCTACTGTTCCACCTGGCATAGCCGGCGTAAATTTAATGTCGAGTACCTGCGCGCTTACAACTGCAGAGGATAAAAGGAGCAAAAGCCCAATAAGTGTGTTAAATATCGGTTTCATCTTTTTAAAATGCGGATAACGGGATGATGAAAAAATTGAAAAGTATGTCAAGGGATAAAAAAATTTTACTGTAAAACAATTGGATATACGCTGTGTTGGCCATTAGAAAAAAGATGTACAAAATACATCCCACTGCTGGGCAAAACACTGTTTGCAATTTCCGTGCCATGAATACCATAATCGAGGTACTTTTTTTCTTCGTAACAAATTCTGCCTATAATATCGGTAATAATCAACTGGATTTCGCCTGTTTTTTCGATATTAAACGTCAAATTTGTTTGTTCAGAAAATGGATTGGGAGCAGCTTTAATATCGAATACATTCGATTTAGCAGGCTCTTCCGAAGCACTTGGGATATCGTAAATAAAGGTAGCAGGTATATTATTGCTTCCAATTACATCAATCAAAGGCGCCGTATTGGGTGTAATAAATATATTGGAAACACCCGTTGCCAGTACTGTAAATTCTATTTGGAATAAAGTCGTATTCGGATCTAAATAGGTGCCAGTACCCGTTGCATTAAACCATACTAATGCGATCTTTCCAGGACTAGGATTACCAATACTCGAAGTGCAAGGTGGCAATGATCCACCGGGGCAAAGTGGCGGATTACCCGTCGCTTGGTTAAAAACAAAGTCGGGCAAATCCTGCGCTAGCGTATTAATGGAATTAAATTTTAACTTAGTAGCGTCATACGTAATTGGGAATTGCATACCAGCAATGCCTTCAAATACATTCGCTCGTACCACAACGCTGATTGTGGTGCCCACTGCACCGCTTGGCTGAGCGGGTAAAATGGAAATATTCAATGTTTGCGCGTGGGCGATGGCCGTTGTCAATAGCAGCAGCAGCCCCATAAAGGTGTTGATGTTCGATTTCATCTTAATGTTGTTAATGAATGAAAAAAGAAAAGAGAAACTACTGAGCGACAATGGCCCTTACAGTATGTGTATCTGCACTAAAAAGATGTACGTAATACATCCCTTTTGCAGGCAAATTACTGCTCAAAATTACTTTTTCGTGTTGCCCACGATCGAGTAATTCATTGGTTTCGTAACAAATTTTTCCAGCAACATCAGTCAACATCAATCGTACTGAACCACTTTGGTTCATCTCAAATTGGATCCGTGTAAAATCGGAAAAAGGATTAGGCGCAACTACCGTTTTAATGGCTTGTCCGCTTGGTGCATCTACACCGGAAGGAGTACCTACCCCGACTGATCCATTGGTAATCAGTGCTTGTGATAGGTTAAAAAACTGATTGCCCGGACCACGCACCACCTCAAAATAAGTGGTGGGGATAATTTCAGTAAAAATAATACTGGAACTCGTTCCGTTAGCGCCAATCACTTTCATATTCAAGTGAAAGAGATCTGCCCCGTCAACCAGTGTTCGTGGGAAAGTAGAATACCAACGAAAGCGAATTTGCCCTGTAGGTGATTCTGTTAGGTTGAAGCATGCGCTGTCCACAATACCCAATGGATTGTTGGGTTTTGTAATGGATTGGAATTCCAAGACTGCTGGATCCCACTTAAGGACATACTGAATGGAAAAAACAGTGTCAAAATTGACGACTGTAACTGGCACATCAAGTTGCTGGCCAGCGGCGGTATTGGTGAATGAAGGTAGTGAAAAACCTACCTGTCCAAATACCGATACAAGAGAGAGCAGCCAAATAGCAGCTGCTAAAACGTGTGTACGTTTAATAATCATGGGAACAATTGGTTGGATTATCCCGCGCTAAAGATTTCTACATCGGTGTTCATCATTAAATATTAAACATAAGGAATGAATCAACTTATGAAAAACAGTACCAATGAAAACGGCCGATGTTTCGGCTTCAACGGATGGGAAGTGAGAAATGCAAAGTCCTTTTCTTGAGATTATATAGGAGACATTTGCGCCCGTTTTCCAACAGGTTTGTGGATTAAAATAAAGTATGGATTACGACGGAGAACCCGCCAAAAAGGTACAAATATTAACAATTATCGGTGCGCTACTCCAAATGCAGTGCTGCGAAACTAACGATCATTGAAAAACACTGTTTGCGTTAATGATTTCTAAATTTAGAAAAAAAACATTACCACATAAGCGTTGTACAATACTTATAGTACAAAAAGAGTACCAAAAAGCAAGAAAAAACTACCTTAAACAGGGTAAAGTTTCAATGATGGGGCAAAAGTACAAAATTATATTGGAATTGTATGCGCTTTATTAAATGTTGCGGTAGGCAAAGGTATTTAAAAGGATGTTATTCTGTAACTATCCAGTATTCTAATGTGTGTAAGTGATGTCCAATCTTATTCTTTAAATAAAGGCGAAGATAGGCTACAAAAAAAGGGTGGACACCCAAACGGATGTCCACCCCCAATTATGGATGATCTTTAAGAACAATCAAAGATTATTCTACAACGATCATCTTCTTAACAGCACTGAACTCGCCGCTACTTACTTGATAGAACAAGATACCAGCCTGTAGATCAGAACGGTTGATTGTTACTGAATTAAGGCCTTTAGCAAAAGCACCTGAAACAGATTTAACAATACGACCTTCAGCGTTAGTGATTGTAAGTGTCGCTTCACCTGCAGTTGGCAAGTTGAACGATACAAGTGTTGAACCTTTAACTGGGTTTGGAGTGTTTTGGAACAACTCGAAACCAGCAGCAGCAACTGTACCTGTAGTACCGTTGAAACGGATCGCCACTTCTTGCGCTGCACCTTCTGTAGTGAAGGCTACTGCTTTAGTGATACGGCTAGACACAGACAACATTTCGCTCAACTGACCTGCTTTTGCAGCGCGGAACTTCACAGAGAAAGCACCTGCATTAGCGTCGATAGACGTAGTCATAGATTGGTTACCGAGCGTAGTCGAGGTAAATACTGCGAAGTTATCAGTTGTTGTATTAACACCTGGAACGATGTCCATTACTTCCAAACCATTAAGGTTCATTGTGAACTGGTAACCACCGTTTTTCTCAGCAGCATCAAAAGTAACAAGTACTTCTTCGCCAGCAGCCACCTTGCGGTCAGCAGCATTGATAAACAATGTACCAGTAGTACGATCGTCAGAAGATACCAAGTTATTTGGTGTAGCACTTCCGTCCACGTCACCGATCTTAGCGGCAACGAAGTCACCGTTCATAAAGTTAGACTGGATATTAGTGATAGACAAGTTTTCCTTGATCACATCAGCAAATGGATTTGCTGGGTTAGTGAACACTTGTGACTTATCGATAAAGCGCCAGCTTGAGTTTGCTGGAAGTTTTGTATAAGTACCAAGGATCAATTTACGTGCCTCTACGATGTCAAATGTGGTAACTGTACCAGATTTGTTTACGTCAGCAGAAATTAATTTGAATGGAGTATTCAATGGCTCTAAACCAAGGATATGGCGGCTGATCAAGATCAAGTCCCATGTGTTTACACCGTTCAATGGATCTAACTCTAATGTTGGTGTTACTGTTGCGTCAGCAGCAAGTGGTACTGCATTGCTAAATGTATAGTTACCAGTTGCGATACTAAAGATATTTCCGTTTGGAATACCGTTACTGCTGCTTGTTAGTGTAATTGCAGCATCTTCAACACCTTGATTTGCGTCGGTTTTCAAAGCACCTGCAATTGTTGCCATGCCATTAACTGGACCACAAATACCTGCATTGTCTTGGATCAATACATAAGTTTCGCAGAAATCTGCGTTACCTGCAAGGTCAAGACCCCACAATTCAACCAATTGAGTACCCAAATCAGCGCAGGTGAATGAAACACCTGTTTGTGGTGTACCGTCTGCGTTTTTAGGGAAACCTGTTGTTGCACCTTGGCCATCAGCAGCGCCTTTACGACGGATACCAATTTTGATTTGTGCCGCTGGTGTGC
>JBEAVK010000294.1:0-8619 GCA_041160955.1 Bacteroidota bacterium | reverse complement strand
GCAACATTAAGGTTAGTACAAGCAGCAGTTGTAATTATCCTTGCTTTGGCCATATCTGTAATAAAACTCAAACTGGCTTGCCATTGGGTACTATAAATAGAAGATGGGCCAAGATTAATTGTCCCAATTTTTTTAAACCCTCCCGCTGATATTGCTCCGGCTAATCTAATTTTATTCTGAAAAACTTTAGAAACTCCATCTATAAGATCCACATTACCAAGGCTAGATAAATCACCCGTAAACCCTAGTTTTATATTATCGCCCTGTACAATAGCATCAAGGAGGAATTCGATATATTTGACCTCTAAATCCGTAGTACCTTTATTCCTCAACACAACATCTAGTGTCTTTATCTCTGGGTCGTTAGTTGTTGGCATTGGTGTTGTAAACTCAAGTACAATTCCTGCATTTGCAGTATTTGCAAAGGCTATTGGGTTGGGTGGTACTACAGGGCTAGTTACAAAGGCGTTAAATGTGCCACTATTTGCTACTGATATATCATTTGTACTACAAACAACAGTGGCTTCTTTTGAAATATATTGTAGAATAAATGGCGTATTTGTATTTGCATTCTCGAACCTCATAAATTCTCCAGGATAGGCATCAACGATGACGGTAAATAACTCCAAATACGCACGTGTACCAATGGGTTGGGTAATATAACCTCCCATACAAGGCGCAAAATTTAAGCCCGGTACTGTAGCATTTGACCCCGTTGACACAGGTGGGTGTGTAGAAAAGTCAAAAACCAACTGATTCCCAGTAGTTCCTCCTATTCCACACGGGTGGTTTGGATCGGAAGGATTAGAGTAAAAATCAATTGATACATAATTATTACTAACATCAAAGATCACCTTATCCCCATTCCCATTATTGTAATTATTCCAATAAGCGTGTTCATTTGCAAAGCACCCTAAAGTAGCGGCTTTGTTTATCTGAGATCGACCCGGAGCGGATGTCCCTGTTGCAAAAGATCTAAATGGTACGCTCAAAGATAATGCCTGATAATTTAAAGCAACTATCGGATTATTGGTGGGAGCTTGCGGGAGCGTATATTTTAAGTATAATTTATACCCTCTTTGGTAAAAAAGGTTTGCACAGCCTGAATTATCCATTGGACAGCTACTTGTGGGTGTCTCTAAGCGGATCATTTCGATAGATAATTTGCCACAATCAGCAGGAGTACTACAAATCTCTTGTCCCCCTTGCGCAATAACCAATTGACTGCCCAAAAGCAGCCATAAAAAAATTAAGATTTTATTCAGGTGTGCTTGAAATTCAAAGCCACTTATGCTAAGAACAGGTATCTTTAAGGGATTTGCAAAATTTAATTGCCCCCCGCCCCAGAAAAAATTGCACATTATTCTTTTTTGAACTAAAAAATGGTTTAGAAATTGCTTTTTGTGTTGCATTCATTATATTAATTATTTAAAAATGAGGAAAAACTTTTTACCACCCAAAAAGTAGGCTATATTGCTCCGAATGGGTAGTTTCCGGGCAATAGATAATAATTACTGCACTAGGCGCAGTAGCAAGTTGCAATCGTCTAAATTTTCTAATCGCTCTGCTTTTGGAGTGATCATTAATAACTTATACGAAATACAAAACCATAAAAAAATGCAGGATTACTTCAAAAATTTGTCGGCGTTTGTCGGCATTCAAATCATCATATCCACAAAGAAAAACAATTTGAATACACTTCACAGTAATTATCACCTTAAAATACACTGATTGTAGTGTATTTTTGAGGAATGGCAAAAAGCCGAGAGCAAAGATAATCAATATTTTGAACTTGTAGGAAAATTTAACAAAAAAATTTATGTTTTTTTATTAGCACAGCAACATACCAAAGGTTTACAAAGCCTCACAACAAATGCACTTCCACCAAAGCCCCCTCTTCAGCCCCCAACTCCTCTTCCCCGATCACAATCAAACAATTGGAACGCGCAAAAGAACTCAATTTGAACGATTCCTGCGCACCGAGTGGGACGACTTTTTGCCCATCAAACCAGCCTTTTAAAAAATGGGTCAAGCCCTTTGGTTTGGTGTAAGCCGCAGCAATGGCTGTCGTAAACACAGGGTATAAGGGCGGCTGTTGGGTGAACCCCTGCACCGCGAGTACCACATATTCGTAAAAACAGGTCAATACAGAAGCGGGATTTCCGGGCAATCCAAATACTAATTTATCCGATTTTGAGCCAAAAAATAGCGGTTTCCCTGGTTTTTGTTTTACTTTATGAAAAATTTGCGACACACCACATATTTGCGTAGCCTCCAATACAAAATCGTAATCACCTACGCTGATACCACCCGTGAGCAAAATCAAATCGCTGGTGGCTAGTGCATTTTGTAATTGCTCCACCACATCTTCCAATACATCACTGGCGCGATAAATGGTAATATCCGATATTCCCATCGTGCGCAAGACGGCCAATAACGTAATCGAATTGGATTCATATACTTGGCCATATTCCAATGGTTGGCCAGCCGCTTGAAGTTCATTGCCGGTTACAATAATCGCGCATTTGGGTTGTGGGTACACAGCGACTGTTTCGATACCCAAACCCGCCAAAAAACCAATACCACCGGGAGTCAGTAATACGCCTTGCTCCAAGGCCAATTCCCCAGTTTTTATTTCAGCACCCAGCAAACGGATATTCGCACCCTGCTTTAATTGCTCCGTTTCGAGTATCAAATAGTCGCCTTCTACCCGCACCAACTCGCGCTGAATGACGGTATCTGCGCCGTTGGGAACAGGAGCACCGGTAAAAATACGAGCGCATTGTCCGGGTAAAAGCGTAAATGTGGGGTGAACGCCCGCTGCTACCTCGCCTACAATCAATCGCCCCCCTTGATCGCCGCATTGAATAGCATAACCATCCATCGCCGACTGTGGAAAGGGCGGCATATCAATGCTCGAATAAACATTTTCTGCAAGAACATGACCGTGCGCGGCTTGCAGCGCCACGCGTACAGGCGGGAGTGCGCGCGCGGCTGCTTGAATGAGGGCTTTGGCTTCGGTTACACTAATCATCCTCCAATAGTTATCATGCTGCGGTTATCAATAGATTCGGAGATGATTTGCTCAAAATTGGTGGCGGTGAACTGTCCGCCCAACTCCTTTGCTTTGGACAAAATACAAGATTGGATCAGAGGCAACACCGCTTCGCCGCGCCGCAATGGTTGGAGCAAATCTGTTTCTGTTTTGGAAAACAAACAATTTTTGAGTTTGCCATCCGCAGTGAGTCGAATGCGGTTACAACCTTCACAAAACGGAGCCGTCATGGTGCTGATAACGGCAAATGTGCCTTCGTGTCCAGTGATATGGAATGCTTTTGCTGTATCATTTTTATCGTTAGGCAAAGCGTCAAATTCGTATTTTGTAGCGATAATATCCAGTATTTCCTGCAAAGACACCACTTTATTACTACTCCACCTATTGCCCGAAAATGGCATAAATTCGATAAAACGCACGTGAATAGGCTGCGTTTTAGTCCATTCCACAAAATCGAGGATTTCCGTATCGTTCAAACCTTTCATCACTACCATATTCACTTTTACATAAAAATGGTGTTCCAACAGCAATTGAATGGCTTCATATACCTTTGCAAATTGGTCGCGACGGGTCATAAACAAGAACCGCTCGGGTTGTAGGGTATCCAAACTGATATTCAGGGAACGAATGGAAGAATCCAGTAAAACGGGTAACAGTTCTTTTACCCGAGTGCCATTGGTGGTAAGGGTGAGTTTAACGGGTAATTTGGACAAAGCCGCAATAATTTTGCCCGCATCTTTGCGCACAAGCGGCTCACCGCCTGTTAACCGAATTTTATTGACCCCTTGCTCGACAAAAATTTTGGCCAAGGTTTCTATTTCATCGGCTTGCATCAAACGGGAGACTGGAGTAAAATCATAGTCTTCCTCGGGCATGCAATAAAAGCAGCGGAGGTTGCAATTATCGGTGAGCGAAATGCGTAAATAGTTATGAATCCGTCCGAAAGTGTCTTTCATTATTTGTCAAAAACTGGATGTCGGTGCTGGTATCAATATCGATATGCCCCAACGGAAAGTCAAAGGTAGCCAGTTTATCTATATTTTGGAGTACAATTTTTTTAGCACCAGCATCACCTTGCAAGGCCAAAAGCGCGGGAAAAAATTGCCTATGGAGCAACATGGGCACACCAAAAGTATCCGAATAGGCACAGGCAACGATAGGTTGTTGGGTTTCTTGTTGCTTTTTTATCAAATTTTGGAATAAATCACTGGAAATATAGGGTTGGTCGCACACACAAAACAATACCCATGCGATGGATTCGGGTACAGCCAATAAGGCGCAACGGATCGAAGATGCCATACCTTCGGGCCAATCATGGTTGCGCAATACGGTGGTTTGGTGACCAACTACAACAGCATCTTCGATGGTATTGTAGTTGGCTCCAAGTACTACATAGGTGGGTATTTGTAAGGCTTCTGCTTCGTCTATTGTATGTTGCAGGAGCGATTTATCCTTCCAAGTTACGAGTTGTTTTGCATGGCCTAATCGCTGTGATTGGCCTGCAGCAAGGATAACTAGGGCAATATCGGACGTATTTTGATCTGATTTTAGTACGCCCATTTCAAATACAACGCGCCCCAAGTGAATCCGCCGCCAAAAGCCGTTAAAATGATATTATCGCCTTTTTTGAGTTGATTTTCGTATTCCCAAAGGCAAAGTGGTAGCGTTCCGGCGGTTGTATTGCCGTATTTTTCGATATTGACCATCACTTTTTCCATTGGGAAATGGAGGTGTTCTGCAACGGTGGTGATGATACGCATATTGGCTTGGTGCGGTACGACCCAGGCCACGTCATCGGTGGTCATTTTATTGCGGCGCAGGACTTCTTCGGTGGTACTGGTCATGCCTTTTACGGCGTGAACAAAGACCCTTTTACCCTCCTGATACGCATAATGTTCTCTATTGTCCACGGTTTCGTGACTGGCTGGTTTGAGTGATCCACCTGCTTTCATGTGGAGTAATTCACGTCCGCTTCCATCGCCGCGCAGCACAAAATCAATGATACCATTGCCATCTTTGCGGGGTTCGAGCAAGACTGCACCGGCACCATCACCAAAAATGATACACGTATTTCGATCTTGATAATCAATAATACTCGACATCATGTCGGCACCTACTACAATTACCTTGCTATAGGTTTCATTCTGGATATATTGTGCACCCGTACTCAGGGCAAACAAAAAGCCAGAGCAAGCCGCGTTGATATCAAAACCAAAAGCGTTTTTTGCACCTACTTTATCGCAAACAGTATTGGCAGTATCGGGAAAAACCATATCGGCAGTAACCGTTGCAACGATAATCAAGTCGATTTCACCGGGTTTTGTACCCGTTTTTTCGAGTAGTCCTTTTACGGCTTCGGCACACATATCGCTGGTGGCCCAGCCTTCGGTTTTCAGGATACGACGCTCCTTGATACCCGTTCTGGAGATAATCCACTCGTCGTTGGTATCTACCATTTTTTCGAGATCGGCGTTGGTGAGTCGCGTTTCAGGCACCCAGCCATGAACACCAGTTATAGCAGCACGTATTTTGCCCATTTACATTAATCCGAATATTTTGGCGTATTTTAACATTTCGCCAGGATTGCTAATTTTTAATTTGCCAGTCATCATGGCCATCATGGGATTCAGATCGCCTTTGATGAGTTTGCCTAAAGACTCGGCACTTGTTTTTACGTTACAAGTCGCTTCTCCGTTAAGCCCCTCGCTCACCTCAAGTTTACCATCGGCCAATGCTACGGTATAACTACCAGAGTCCGCAACTTCAAAATGAAACCGCGTTTTTAGACCCTCGATGGCCTCTGGTTTTACTTTGCCCGGAAGGGAAAATAAAAATTCTTTTGCATCAAATTGCATAAAATCGAATTTGTTTTAGGAATGAAGAAATATCGAGTACGCTTTAAATACATTGTAAAATAAAATTTTTTCTACCATATAGTATGATTTTCTACCACAAAGTACACAAAGAACACAAAGCATTGCGTACACCAAAGTGTACGTTTCCTCCTAGCGTCCCCAGTTATAATTCATTACAGAAAAACACATTGTATAAATAATGAACAGCGTATTAAAAAACTAGCTATTACCCGATTTTTAACAAGGAATGAGATTTAAATAAAGGAACAGATTTGGCGGCCTTATTTCGCCCTTATTCGTTATTCATCGGTTGTTTAGCACCACTAAACGCCCTCTTCATGCCTGAATAGTGACAAAATCGTCTCCCCAAATCCGTTCCTTTATTTAAATCTCATTTCTAAAAAGAATGCAAAGTTAGATATTGTTACGAACTTTGCTCAAAATTTCTGACATGATTTTAAACAACCGCTTAAATATTAGCCTATTTATGATGCTAACAGCACTTTCGTATCTTGCCTGTAAGGTAACGGAACGTAACCGCCCCATTGCTACGCCTCCGGGTTTTGACTGGCAGGGACACCGTGGTTGCCGTGGAATTATGCCCGAAAATAGTCTCCCCGCTTTTTTACATGCTTTGGAGTATCCGGCAGTGACTACCTTGGAACTGGATTTGGCAGTTTCAAAAGATAACCAATTGATTGTCAGCCATGAACCTTGGTTTAATCCTAGTATTTGTTTGTTGCCCAATGGCGATACCATTAAAAGTGCTGACGCAGAAAAACAGTTAATTTATGAAAAAACAGTGGCTGAAATCCGCGATTTTGATTGTGGCAGCCGTGGGAATCCGCGTTTTAAAGACCAACAAAAACAAAGGGTATATAAGCCTACTTTGCGCGAAGTAGTGGAGGCTGTGCGCCAATATTATCCCAATAAAAAAATAAAATGGAATATTGAAATCAAAAGTGAACCAGCTTATGATGGGGTAAAAACACCACCGATTGAGGGATTTGTGGCGTTGGTAGTCAAGGAAATTAAGTCTTTGGGTATTGACCAATCCTGTAGCATTCAATCTTTTGATATTCGTCCCTTACAAATCCTACACCGTACGGCGGCGGATATAAAATTGGCTTATTTGATTGAAAACACGCAGACATTTGAGCAAAACATAAAAACACTGGGTTTTGTGCCTCAAATTTATAGCCCTTATTATTTGTTTGTGGACAAAAAACTCGTGAATGCCTGCCACAGCAAAGGAATGCAACTGATTCCTTGGACGGTAAATGATGTGATGGCGATGCGGCAATTGATCCGGTTGGGAGTGGATGGGATTATTACGGATTATCCAAATCGGATTAAGGAGGTAGGGGAATTATAGACAGTTTTGCATATATACAAGAATGTCTATAAACAATTTTGAATTTAAATAAAAAAGGGCAAAAAATACCCTGTTTATTTAAAAAGACGTGGCGTACACATTTTTCTACCACAAAAGTACACAAAGTTCACAAAGACGTAGAGTAGGCGCTTCGCTCTTTTTTAGAACACAAAGCGTAGAGTAGGTTTTTACTTCGTAAATTGACACATTCAAATGTGTACATGACAAAATCGGGGCATAATATATTATTTACGCAAATAATGGATTTCAACTAAATTGTCGGGGTGACTGAAAAAGTCGCCCCGACAATAGCCCAAATACAGTGCTCCGACAAACTTAAAGATCTCAATAATATTAAAAAACTTAGGTGCAAATATTCAACGATTCCCAAGTGGGCACTTATCGAAAATTAGGATATTGTCGGGGCGACTTTTTTTAGTCACCCCGACAATTAAGCACTAATCTACCGTTGAGCCAACTTTATAATTTCGTTGGTAAACAGCGTACAATCTCTTGTACACTGTGTGGTAGAAATCCACTCTACGCTTTGTGTTCTAAAAAACAAGCGAAGCGCCTACGCTACGCTTTGTGTTCTCTTGTGCACTTTTGTGGTAGAAATCCACTCTACGCTTTATACTATTTTGTGGTAAAAGACAAAAAAAAATGCCCAAAGATCGCTCTTCGGACATCCATTAGTATTCTCAAACAGGTTCATCAATAAGTTAAAGTTCGGCCCACATCCGAACCAAATTGCTATAAATTTGAAGTAAAATCAAATTTTCCTGGTTTCCTAGGTTTTGTTGTTCCAGCATGGTTTGTACTGTTTTTAGTTGAAACAGCATTTCCCGCTGCTGAATATCGCGAACAGCACATTGCATCCAAGTCACTGCCGCCAATCGCACGCCCGATGTAACAGGCAGCACGCCATGTATCTGAGTGGTCGGATAAATAATGGCATCGCCGCGGTTGAGTTTGTACCTGACATCGCCCGTTTGGGTAATGACCGATAATTCCCCGCCCTCATAAGTACTTGGGTCGGAGAGGAAAATGGTCATGCCCACATCCGTTCGGATAGCACCTACTTGCGGGTCGCCCATAATAGGACTGTCCACGTGCATACCATAGTGCATACCAGGTTCATATTTGCTAATCAGCGGCGGCAGGATACGACTAGGCATCAAAGCGGCTTGGATGAGCGGACTTTGTGCTATGGCGTTCATCACAATGGCATCGGTTTGCTGCTTTTCGAGGCTGCCTGTTTTGGGTAATTGGAGGTTATGCTTTACTTTTTTGGCGGCATCGGTGGCGGTAGTGGTACCATCCTCGAAGTTGGC
>JBEAVK010000288.1:0-4606 GCA_041160955.1 Bacteroidota bacterium | reverse complement strand
CTTCCTAGCGGTTATACTGCTTCGTGGACATACCCAACATTCCCGGTATCTGCTCCAATGCTATCGACCTTGAATGGTGGACTTATCATAACTGGTATTGCTGCGCATAATGTAGGACTTTCCCCGTTCAAAGTACGCGTAATAGAGGCAGAAACAGGTTGCTATGCAGATGCTACTACGAATGTACGGATACATGAACCGTGGAGATATATGGGGTATAAATCTGTTGTTAAAACAGCCGTTTTAGGAACAGGTGTACCTTTGTGGGACAATAGTGGTGGTGGTAACAATCCAACGACCAACAAGATTCTGACACCAACCTTAACCAATCCGACCATAGAGTGGTCTGGTGCAACTCCTACGAGTATTACTTTATTTAACGGTACACCAAGTATTGGGACATTTATTCCGACAGAACAAAACCCATATAAGGTGATGAAAGTTACCGATCAAACCAGCGGCTGTAAAAGTGAATTTCGATCAATCCGTTATATCATGTTAAGTAAACCTGCGGAAATTACGGCGACCATAAGTAACTATGAATTGTGCGAAGGTACAGGAGATATATGTGTGCTTATTCGGTTTGATCCGCATATACTTGGTGTGCCTACTACCTATATGCCTAGTAAAGTTAAAGTTAATTCTAATTTTACGGGGCAAACATCTGGTCTTTTTGGAGAAAAAGAGCTTTTTCTAAAAAACAGTTCAGGTGTTTATGAAAGAACAATTTGCGTTCCCAATAATCTTGCATCAGGTGTTTATAGTTTGAACATTAATTTGATACCTGATGGTGTCTTTTCAACTCCATTTGTGAGTAGCATTACAACTAAATTAATATTTAGGATTGCCCCAGCTAATCAATACTTTCTAACCCCTAAGGATATGGTTATATGTGATTTTTTGCCTAATACGAGTCACTTACACAATAAAAATTCAATAATTGTTCCAAGGTGCAGCCCTCCATTTAGTAATTTCTTTACAGGAAATGGTCATACCTATTCTACAAATGGAAGGGTATATGCAAAAACATTTATTGAACTAGTTAACGATTATGAAGTGTCCTTTGTAGAATTACCATCTTCGGTTAATAATGAAGGAATCCATTTTTATATTTCAGAATGTATTTCCGAAAACTTGGATGATCCTACAATAGAAGAAAGGGATTTTGTTTCGGAAATTATAAATAATCGCTTGGACTTATCATTGAACATTGTACCTACGCCATTTCACGCTGAGGTTGATGTTATCTTTCAATTTAATGAATTACAAGAACAATCCGTCGATCTTGAAATATATGATATTACAGGGCATAGGATAACAGTACTACGAAAATGGGAGTCATTAAAGAGTGGTATTTACAACGAAAAGGTAGATATGGGGCAATACGCCCCAGGAATATATACCTTTTGTATCAGGTTATCCAATGGTAAACTAATATCTAAACGGTCAATAAAAATATAAAGAACATGAAAAATATTTTAATTTTTATATTATTTTTTGGGGCTTCCCAAATGCAAGCACAAAACGTAAATCCTTTGGCGGATTGCAATATACCCATAGCATGCCACGAAGGTCTCATTAAACTTGCGAATGATTTCCTGCCAACACCGCCGTCTGATTGTAAGTTTTGGGATGGTGCGTGTAGTTATGATAACGAAATTAGCCGAAGCGGAAGGGTATCCATCGGCTCTGGTTCTGTCTCTTATGATAATATTTTGAGTGTTTGGGGTGGTATAATTTCAGAACAACTTAAAATATGTAAAACGGAATGGTGTGATTATGTATTTGAAGATACCTTTAATCTTATGCCCTTACCTGAACTCTCGAAATGGCTAGAAACTAACGCCTATTTGCCAGGTTGCACTTCGGAAAATACGATTCGACAAGATGGCGGGTATCAGTTGGAGATGGCTACCACGCAACAACAGCAAAAAATAGAAGAAATATTTTTACATCTGTTCCAACTCAATCATAGAATGGAATACTTGTTAAAACGTTTGCCATTAGAAACAGGAAATGTCGTTGGCTTTTATCCAGATACGCTTTTTAGGGATCAATATTTAGGTAATACAAAAGTGGAGCATGCTATTGTAGTTGAAGATAAACCCTATACACCAGTTTATAATTGCTCTCTTTTAAGTTCAGAATTATGTATAAATCCATTAAAGCACTTGCTTCAACAACAAGCAATAGCACCCAATTGTGACCAATGGAACAATGACTGCACCCTCTCAACTCGACAGGTCACTCGGAAGGGGAATGTATGTATAGGAACGACAAAATCAGCATCGGGATATAGCCTTGCTGTTAAAGGAGGAATTGCGACATCTAAATTTCGGATAGAACTTTGTGAGTCTGGCTGGTGCGATTATGTTTTTAACGAAACATACCCGCTTTTACCACTACCAGCCGTAGAAGAGTACATCAAAGCCAATAAACATTTGCCCGGTATGATCTCGCAAAAAGAAGTTTCCAATGGCGAAGGCTATGAAATGAAAGCCGTTAAATTACAACAGCAGGTAAAAATTGAAGAAGCCTATCTTCATTTGATCGAATTGGATAAGAAAAAGCAGCAAATCCAGCAGCGTCTTTCCGAATTTTAACTACACTAAATACTATATAAAAATGAAAAATACTTATGCAATATTTTATCTAACGCTTGCATTTCTTGCAGCATTTTACAGTTCGAGTGCACAAATTACCCCATTGGGAGATATGCAAGCATCCCGAACCAATGGCAAACTGACCATTACCGTGAAAGACAATGCAACCTTTGGCGTTCTCTTTTTGACAGATGCTAACGATTCGGTACAAGTGAGTTTTTATATCACAGAAGATGACCCTAGGAATGGGAAATATAGTGCAAGGCGAAAATCTGAACTTTCCGGCAAAGTACAATTGATTTTCAATGCCTTAGACTTTCAAGCCGGTGATGCACTTACCTTCCATATTACAGAAAATCTAAACGGTGGTATTGTAAAGGGGTACGTTTTTGTAGATGGCGGATATTTAGGTACTTCGGTTACAAATGTTGACGTTTGCCCTATTAGTATTTCATGTGGAGACAATATAGGAAGTATTTTTTTTACATTTGACCCATCAGTAAGTTTGGTGGGGCCGCAGAACACTTCTACTCCGATTCTGATATTTGCTCCAGGGCTTTCGAATAATGGAACTCAGACTCCAGGTAGTGTCCATATACAATCTAACTCATTAGTAATAAGAACAAATGCAGTTTTCCCGAATGAGTGTAGTCTTATCATGGGTACAGTAGTTATCGTTATTAATGGGCATAAATGTGTATTTGTCAATGGTACGCTACAAACCAATGACTTGGTTAACCCATTTGCCAATTATGCTAATACTCAAACTTGCCGTGCCATATTTGATGATTGTTCTGTGGAATTATTGAATTTTTTAGAACTTAACCAAAATACTATAGCGTGCAATAGTAGATATTGGACACCGAAAGTAACTAATAATTACAGCAGTATGTGTTCTAGCGCAATACCGATCAAACGCCTTGATCAAGTAGGGATAGGTACAGATAGATGCCACTGGGGATATTCGCTTACCGTTAAAAATGGGGTAATGACAGATAAGGTAAAACTATGTAAAACAGAATGGTGCGATTACGTTTTCGCGCCCAATTACCGCCGCCCTTCGCTATCACAGGTGGCTGGTTTTATCCAACAAAACAAGCACCTCCCCGGTATGCCATCCGCTGCCGAAATTGAAAAGGAAGGTGGCTTTGAACTCGGAGATATTACCTTCCGCCAACAGGAGAAAATAGAGGAAATTTTCCTTTATTTGATCGAAGAAGAGCAGGAAATCAGTCGATTGGAAATGGTGTTGTGCGTATTGGAATGGCGGGAGAAATTAAGGACGTTTTAGAACACTCTCTCCTTTACCTTCACCGACAAAACAACGGGTATCGCCACACCTTGTCTGACTGCATTGTTGAAGCCCATAAATTCTGTACCATATTTGCTATCTCGAGCGGGCATGCCTTGCAATACCACCCATGATTGGTTAAGTACTTGTAACTTGACCAGTCATGCTTTCTTCCTATGCTTATACCCTACACTGAAGTAATCACCGTACACCGAAATCACACTTAAGACCTGTATCTTTTCTAAATAGGCACTACTTGCTCCAAATATTATAGGATTTCTGTTTGTCAAAGTCCTGTATAAATGTATATTAAAGGGGTACTCCATTTCACATAGCCCCCTGAAAAACTTCGCTTCGAGCGGCATACATAGCCATAATTAATCAGCAGAAATAACCACAGGCATTTTACCCTCACACGATGCAAGACTACCCATACAAATACCCTCTATTGTCTATTTACCGACACTGTGGAAAACTTTTTTCCCATTTTTATCTCCAGTATCATATAATATGCTTACTTTGGCTCGCTTTTGTAAGTATCTTTATACCAAAATATTAAATCCATGGACTTCGGAATAAACCATTCCAACGATATTGACGCTACTGAGGAGACCATTCGTTGGAAATTTAGGGACTTAAAAATATACACATCTACCGAGTGGCTCGCAGATAATAAGAAAAAATACAGGCAGGTGTTCGACCGCTTAGAAAC
>JBEAVK010000254.1:0-32814 GCA_041160955.1 Bacteroidota bacterium | reverse complement strand
TAAAATAGTGAACTATTTCACTATGCCCTTTCCCAAATAACCCGCACCTTACAGCCCGAAAAATAGTTTTTATGAATTTTAGATCAAAATGGGCCTTAATCCTCGTCATGCTTCCCACCCTCATCCTCTCTGGGTTTGGGATCGGCCTTTACCTCATTACGCGGCAGGAGCAACAAAAAATTAAAAACACCCGACAATTACTGCTGGATCAGTATCCTATTTGGCAAAAAGCAGTCAATCAATATGTCTTACAAGATAAGTCATTGAGCATCAATCCTAAAGAAGCACAAGAACTCATCCAAAGACAACGTAACCTAAAAAAAGACAGCCTTTATTTATCCGTCGATTCCCTCATTATACAAAGAGTTGTCGAACGCGATTCCGAAGCGTATGTTTATAATTATAACAATGTCAGTATAGAAAAACGTACCATCAAAAGTTGGGAAATTATCCACGATGCGCGCTATATCGTCAACAACAATAAAAAAGTACTAGGACTTACCCACAACCAAACCGGCTATCTGCTCATCCTTCAAACAGCACTCGAAGTCCTCCACAATGGCCAAAAAATAAGCGGAAACCCCTATAAACCTTCTTTTTTTAACGCCAATCTTTCCATCAACGATGCCATTATCAATCAACGCGTTTCTCTCATCGGTACCGATACAACAGGCAAATACTTGATCCAACTCTCCTCCCGAATGCCCGACGCAACGTATAATAATACCAATAATCTAATTGCAGTGCCGCAGAGTTTGTACAACTTTTTTAGGGGCTTTTTGTCCGTAAGTTGGCTCTTGCTGATTGCTACTATTGTCACGTTGTTTTTATATCGGCATATTGTCAAATTATCCACTACTGCACACCGCTGGCTTGCCAGTTTGAATAAGGCTACTTGCGCTATCGCTATTGCCAATAAAAAGGGAGAACTCAAATATATGAACGATACCTACAAGTACTGGAACGATGGCCAAAATATTGAAGGACAAACCCTTCACGATGCGTCTGGGCATAAGCAACTGGATCGTGTCATTGAAAACGTAATTGCTCAACCCGGCAAAACGGAGTACTACAACGCTATACTGGGTTCCAAAAACGTCCACAGTGGCATTACCTACGATGCCGAAACCGAATCTCTGATCGTCGTAGATACCGATGTGTCCACCCTCCGAAATATGTACGATGGCGAATTACACTCGCTCAAAAACCTTATCCAAGAAGTAAAAGAACTCAACGCCCGAATTATCCTAGGGCATATCCCCATCAGCGATCAGGAAAGAGTGATGGATATTTTGAAAAACAACAACCATACCCTCGAAAAAGCACTGCTCTTTTATGAAAACAACCGCGGGGCATTGTCTGGTAGCGCAGTAAATGATTTTATCGCTTATGATCTGGAACTTGGATTAGACCGAATCTCGCGTTGGTTCGATTCCTTAATCGTGCCAATGCATATCCGAATTGATATCGATATTCCGGGTATTGAAGTAATAGGTACGATCAATAGTATTGAACTGGTATTTCATAATGCCATTTTTAATGCAATCCAAGCCATTCGAGCATCGGGCAACCAAGTGTCGGGATGCATTCGCATTAATGCGCGCATCTGCGGAGATCATGTATGCGTAGCCATCAGTGATAATGGTGTTCCTTTTGCGCTAAACAACGAAATTCAAGCCATTATTGATGATTCTAATGGATATGGCCTAAAAATTATCCAATGGGAAATGGAAAAAATAGGTGGTCAATTGGTCGGTATTGAAACCCATGAAGACGGCTTTAAATCACTACAACTCGAATTCAAACATGCATAAAAAACCGATCAAAGTCCTTTTTTGCGACGACCAGCCAGAAGTGCATATCGTATGTGCTATCCAACAGGCACAATGTACTTTTCTAGGCAAAGTGGATACTACCCGCGAACTGTTTGCCTATTTGCACAAGCACGCCAACGAACTACCAGAGGTGATTTTTATGGATGCTCGTTTCAACACCAAGCAAATAGACCATCATTTTGAAGAACTAAAAGAAACCTTAGAGGAGTTGCGCCGTTACCCCGAATGGCAACAGATTCGGGTCGTTATCGTAACGGGCGTTCCTATTCGCGAACTTTTTTTAATGGCGTTTCCATACATTCAAGGCTTTATCGACAAGGCTGATTATCAACGTTCTATCCCCGATGCCTTAATGGTTTTCACTTATGGCGATACCGACACTACTTTTTTTAATAAATTTGCACCATGGAAACCCCGCCGACAAGAAGAGGGCGTTTGGGCGCATTTTACCGATCTTCAACTTTCCATTTTAGATGATTGTTTGAGGGGGCATTCCGACGAGTTTATCCAAGCCAAGCACGGTATGCGCAATCATTCCAATTTGAGCGGGCGGATGGATGGTATTTTGAATAAATTAATCGAATACTCCCCCCGAAGTCCGTATTTTGCTAACTTTGGTGACATGGATAAAGGCGGACTAAGTATTCGTCAAAAATTTTGGATTATGTTACAAATTTGCTTAGAATTGAAACACCCAACAGCATTGGAAATGATAGAAAAATGCAGGATTTAAGTAATAATTAGCGCATCAGACGAAAAAAAGCGTCACCCTCGCTTTTTATGCACTAAAAATGAGCGAAGCGTCACTCTACGCTTTTGTGTACTCTTGTGCACTTTTGTGGTGAAAAAAAAGTGTACGCAACATTTAAAGAACAACTTATAAGTATAATTTAATTCGCAATTTTAAAGATTTAAACACCTGTTGCACTACTTTCTACTGATTGTGCTACCTTTGCCAACATGAAATATTTAAAATTAGCACTCACTTTTCTTTTTGGTGCATTCATGGTCATGGGCGGCATAGCCCATTTTCGTACACCAGATATGTACTACGCCTTCATTCCCGATTTTTTACCCGAATCGATCATCAATTATGCCGTAGGAATAATTGAAATTTTACTTGGTGTAGGCGTTTTTTTTCCACAAACCAGACCAATAGCCACACAAGGAATTTTTTGGGCTATGGTTTTGTTTTTACCCCTACACATCATTGATGTATTCAAAGAAATACCAGCTGTTGGTAGCCATAAGGCCGCACTCATCCGGTTACCCTTCCAGTTTGTATTTATCGCTTGGGCTTGGTATATCAAGCGTGACTGATTTGATAGTAATCTCTTGCATTGGATAAACTCGGATACATCGTATAATGAAAACAGCATCAATATCCGTTGTGGAATAATTAAGGCGTAAAGGGAAATTTTTGTCCGTATTGTCTAGGATTACTTCCTTTTGGCAACCAAGAAAGAGCAGTAGGGCTCCAAAAATAAAAGCGTAAGAAATTTTCATGCAGAAAAATGTTTAATTGATGAACATTAATCCAATGATACAATAAGTTCTTAAATATAGATCAGATTTGTGTAAAAAAATGGCAAATAACTAAAATTAGCATTTATACTTCGCTCATTTTCATAACAGCCCCTTTTTTTACTTGCGTAATTAGATCACGTTCAAGACCTCTTTTCTGCCATTTAAATTTGGTTCAATATTTTTTGTGATTTTTTTGACAAAAATCTTGCAAACACAAATGCCTTATATACCTTTGCGGCGATTTTTTAACAGCCCATTAACTTATTTTCTTAAATTATTTAGACCGTGTCTAAATAAGGAGCGAAATACTAGTATAGTTTGTTAGGAATGTTCTTGTAAATACCTTTGCGCCAGATTACTGCATATCGCAGTCATGACGGATCAAATCTGTTAAAACTAAACAAAGTAAATCGTAACTTATATGTTGCTAAAACGCATTTCTTGGGTTTTTGCGCTTTTACTCGCAGCCTCTGTTTCATTAATGGCTGGCCCCACAAAGGAAGCTGGTAAAGAATTGTTTGTCGCTAACTGCGCTTCTTGTCATAATAAAAATATGAAGGATAAGCTCACTGGTCCAGCCTTGGGTGGAGCACAGGAGCGTTGGGGCGATGACAAGGCACTTTATTCTTGGATTCGTAACTCACAAGCTTTAATCGCGTCGGGTCATCCACGCGCTGTTGAACTGTGGAATACTTGGAAGCCTGTACTGATGAATAATTTCACCAGTTTGAAGGACGACGATATCGCTAGTATGCTTCTGTATATTGACGATGTTTATAAAAATGGCTCTGGTGATAAAAAGATTGCAGACCCAGGTACAACAACAGAGGATAAAAAAGATAATAGCAGTAACATGTGGATGTTTGGCGGTCTCGCATTACTGCTAGCACTACTTGCATTTGCCCTAATGCGGATCATCGATCACTTGGGCAATGTATCCCGTGTTGCCGCAGGTGAATCTCCAGTCGAAAAATCTTGGGTAACCTCTTTATCTAGTAAAGGTTTTGTTGCATTTTTGGTATTCTCTTCTGTTTTGATCTTTGGTTATAAAACCGTTGACAATGCAACTAAAATGGGACGTACACAAAATTACGAACCAGATCAACCCATAAAGTTCAGCCATAAACTACACGCAGGTACAAATAAAATTGATTGCCAATATTGCCACGACTCTGCACGTAAATCTAAGCACTCTTCTATTCCTGGTACTAATACTTGTATGAACTGCCACTCTGCTGTAAAGAAAGGTAGCCAATACGGTACAGCTGAATTGACAAAAATATACGCTTCTATCGGCTTCAACCCAATTACTGATAAATATGAAGAAGGTTATGAAAATTGGTCAGATGCACAGATTGAAGAACTCTTCAAAAAATGGATCGGTCAAGAGTATATGTCTAGCAAAAGTTTGACAGCGCTAGACGAAGCAGGTAAAGATCTAGTAGCTAACCAATGGGATGGTATTGTTGCTGCATTGAAAAATGATTCAAACGGCAAGATTCAAGGCCCAATCGAGTGGACTCGTATCCATAATCTACCCGATCACGCTTATTTCAACCACTCACAACACGTTAATATTGGTCAAATCGCTTGTCAAAAGTGCCACGGGCCAGTAGAAACGATGGATGTAGTATATCAATACTCTTCTTTGGGTATGGGTTGGTGTATTTCGTGCCACCGCGAAACTGAGGTGAAATTCGGTAATGGTTTCTACAAAAACTTCAACGCTGAATACATCAAAGCACACAAAAAAGCATTGGGCAAATCTGATACAGAAGCAGAAAAAATCGTGGTGGAAGACATCGGCGGTTTGGAATGCCAAAAATGCCACTATTAATTTGTAAATATCGAGGTTTTACACCTATATATATACGTTACTATTAACTTAAAATTTCAAATTTTCAATTACTCGAATCGCTCTTAATTATAGAATTTTCGATTGTTGAATAGAATATATCAATTATGCACCACGATAACGGTATTTGGGTAAGTTCTGATGACCTGAATCGCGAGGAAAGTTTCCTCCAGTCGGCTGAAAAAGAGTTTACTGTTGAAACTGCGGTTGAAACAGACGGACAATGGGAAACCAGCCGCCGCGATTTCCTCAAGGTTTTGGGTTTTGGTATTGGCACGGCTACATTAGCTGCTTGCGAAACCCCAGTTAAAAAAGCGATCCCTTACGTCACTAAACCCGACGAAATAGTGCCGGGTGTAGCGAATTATTTTGCATCCTCTATCATTGATGGCGGTGACTATTGCGCTGTATTGGTAAAAACACGTGAAGGTCGTCCGATTAAAATTGAAGGTAATTCCATTTCTTCTGTTTCCGGCGGTGGTACAAGTGCACGTGCGCAAGCTAGTGTATTGAGCCTTTATGACACGAAGCGTATCCGATTTGCGGGTATGATTGAAGGAGGCAAAGTAACTGAAAAATCGTGGTCTGATTTGGATAATACCATCAAGTCAAAATTGGCTGGTGGAAATGTACGAATCCTGACTAATACGGTAATTAGCCCTTCCGCAAAAGCGGCTATTGCTGAATTTGTAGCGAAATATCCAAACACGCAGGTTGTTTCTTACGATCCAGTATCTGCATCTGCACTTTTGGATGCCAACCAACAGTGTTACGGCATGCGTGTGGTACCTCACTATAATTTTGCTGGTGCTGATGTCATCGCTTCTTTTGGTGCTGATTTCTTAGGTACTTGGATTAGCCCAGTGGAATATGCAAAAGGTTACGCTGAAAATCGCCGTACAAGCAAAGTAAAGGCTGGCAAAATGTCGCGCCATTATCAAATTGAAAGTTTCATGTCACTCACAGGTTCTAATGCGGACAACCGTATTGCTGTAAAACCTAGTGAAATGGGCGTGGCTATCGCATATTTATATAGTAAAATTACAGGTCAGGGCGGTGCTACTGGCTTGAATGATAAGGCACAAAAAGGTCTTGATAAAGTAGCCGATGACTTGCGTAATGCACGCGGAAAAGCATTGGTGTTGAGCAGTTCCAATAATGTAGCCGAGCAAATCATGATCAACAAGATCAATGAAAGCCTTGGTAGCCTTAATACCGTTATTACTTTTGGCAATTATTCTAACCAACGCCAAGGTGATGACAAAGCGTTCTCCAATTTGGTGAATGAAATGAATAGCGGCGCAGTAGGTACTGTAATCGTAATGGGTGCTAATCCTGCTTACGACCGTCCTGATGCCGATAAATTCGCAGCAGCATTCGCAAAAGTAGGCACTCGTATCTCTTGCTCTGGTATCATAGATGAAACTACGGCACTTTGCAACTATAGTACGCCTACGCACCATAATCTCGAATCTTGGGGCGATGCTGAACCGCGTAAAGGTCATTATAGTTTGGTACAACCTACTATTTCACCATTGTTCAAAACGCGTCAAGCAGAACAATCATTGTTGGAATGGTCGGATAGCCCAAAGTTGAACCGCCAAGCAGAACAGCCTTATTACGAATTTGTAAAGGCAAATTGGCAAGCTAATATGTTTGGTCAACAAACTAAATTTGCGACACCAGTGGCATTTTGGGACATGAGTCTCCATGATGGTGTTTTTGAAGCCGCTGCTGTGGTAAATAATGTAGCAAATTTGGGTGTAAATCCAGACGTTAATGCCATTACGAAGCCAGGTAATAGCGAAGTAGAAGTTGTATTCTACGAAACCGTAAATATCGGTAATGGTCAGTATGCTCATAACCCTTGGTTGCAAGAAATGCCTGATCCCGTAAATCGTACGGTATGGGGTAATTACCTCAGCATCCCAAATGAATGGGATGGTATCAATCGCATCAGTGGTTGGAAAGAGCTCAACGACGGTGATAATGTTGATGTGGAAATTAATGGTCAAAAATATACTTGTACTGTAACACGCTCTTTTGGTTTGGCCGCAGGAACAGTTGCTATTGCACTGGGTCAAGGTCGCACTTCGGGTGGTTGTGGCGTAGGTTACGGTGTTAACTTGAATCCTGCATTGAGCATGGAGGGTGGTTATATCCAATATTTTGCCAAATCCGCTACGGTTTCCGGCAAATCTGGCGAAGATAAATCTTATGCCTGCGTGCAGCACCACCATACAATGGGTGTAAAAGCTGTGGGTGTTGAAGAAGGTGCAGTAATCAATGTGGACGAAAAATCATTAGGCTGGAAAGGTTTCCAAGGTTCATTGACCAATCGTTCTATTATTTTCCCAGGTTCTTTGAAGGAACTTGAAAAGGTTTCTGAAAAACTTACTGAATTCCATACAGAAGCGGAACACCTCAATAGCCAAACACTGTATCCATCCAATGAAGAATGGTTCAAGATGGGTGTGAAATGGGAGATGTTCGTTGACCTTAATGCGTGTATTGGATGTGGTGCTTGCCAAGTGGCTTGTGTTGCTGAAAATAACGTACCCGTGGTCGGTAAAAAAGAAGTACATCGCCACCATGAAATGACTTGGTTGCGTATTGATCGTTATTTCTACGGAGATTTTGAAAATCCTAAGGTGGTTTACCAACCGATGATGTGTCAGCACTGCGATAATGCTCCTTGTGAGAACGTTTGTCCAGTTGCCGCTACACCACATAGCATGGAAGGTTTGAACCAAATGGCTTACAACCGTTGTATTGGTACGCGTTATTGCGCCAATAACTGCCCATATAAAGTACGTCGTTTTAACTGGTTAGATTATACTACTGCCGATCTTTGGGGCGGTAATGAAGAGCGCACCTTCCATGTTGAAGGTGAAGATATGCCATTCTATGCCGACAATCTCGTTCGTATGGTGTTAAACCCAGATGTAACTGTTCGTTCACGCGGTGTGATCGAGAAGTGTTCCTTCTGCGTACAACGCATCCAAGAAGGTAAATTGGCTGCGAAAAACGAAAACCGCGAGGTGGCCGATAATGATGTTCGCTCTGCCTGCCAAACTGCTTGCCCAACCAATGCAATTGTATTCGGTAATGCAAACAACCCTAATAGCGAGGTGAACAAGCGTCGCAACAACAGCGGTCCATTGGCTTATCAAGTATTGGAAGAGATTAATGTACGTCCAGGTGTACATTATACAGCCAAAATCCATAATAATAACGAAGCCTTAGACGCTTAAATCATATTTTTTGAACATTAAGAACGTATAATTATATATGTCTCAACCTATAGCACCCGTCAGGCACGTCTTGATTGAAGGCAACAAGACCTACCACAATATTACGGAGGATTTGTGTACGCCAACAGAAACCACTCCATCTCGTGAGTGGATTATTGCCTTCGCATTATCTGCGGCATTCTTAGGGCTTTATTCATTTGCCATTTTCTGGACCGTTTGGAAAGGTATTGGAGAATGGGGCGCCAATAGAACTATCAACTGGGCATGGGATATCACCAATTTCGTTTGGTGGATCGGTATTGGTCACGCTGGTACACTTATCTCCGCTATCTTATTGCTTTTCCGTCAACGCTGGCGTACAGGTGTAAACCGTTCCGCAGAAGCAATGACGATCTTTGCGGTAGTTTGTGCTGGTCAGTTCCCTATCTTTCACATGGGACGTGTATGGCTTGCCTTTTTTATCTTTCCATTCCCGAATACACGCGGACCACTTTGGACAAACTTTAATTCACCTTTGTTGTGGGACGTATTTGCGATTTCGACTTATTTCTCGGTATCTCTATTGTTTTGGTACACGGGTTTAGTGCCTGATTTGGCTACTGTTCGTGATCGTGCAACGGGTTTCCGCCGTAAAATGTACGAAACATTCTCTTTCGGTTGGACAGGTAGTGCTAAACACTGGCAGCGTTGGGAATCACTTTCGTTGATTCTTGCTGGTATTTCTACGCCTTTAGTACTTTCTGTACACACGATTGTATCATTTGACTTCGCCACCTCAGTGGTTCCAGGTTGGCATACCACGATCTTCCCGCCATATTTTGTTGCGGGTGCGATCTTCTCAGGTTTTGCGATGGTACAGACACTGATGGTAATTACTCGTAAAGTATTAAAATTAGAAGAGTATATCACAATCAATCACGTTGAGTCCATGAATAAGGTAATTGTACTTACAGGTACAATTGTTGGTGTGGCTTATTTAACTGAGTTGTTTGTGGCTTGGTACTCTGGTTATATTTATGAGCAGTTTGCATTTTATAACCGTGTATTTGGTGTTTATTGGTGGTCGTATTTTGGTATGATGTTCTGCAACGTGGTAAGCCCGCAGTTGTTTTGGTCGCGTAAAATTCGCCGCAGTATTTGGTGGACATTTTTCTTGAGTATCGTAGTAAATATTGGTATGTGGTTTGAGCGTTTTGTGATTATTGCCACTACATTAGCACGCGATTTCTTACCATCTTCATGGAGTTATTATAGCCCAACTTGGGTAGAAATCAGTATTTTCACAGGAACTATTGGTTTGTTCTTTACTTTATTTTTGATCTTTACCCGTGTAGCGCCAGTTGTTGCCATTGCCGAGGTAAAAGCAATTCTTAAAGTATCAGGTAGCCAATATGTGGAAAAGGCTCGTTTAGAATACCACGAATCACCACGTCCAAGCGAAGAAGGGGAGAAACAAAAAGTTTCTGAACACTAATTCATTGATCGTCATTAATTAATCAATTTACAAAAAATAACGCAATATAAATGGCCTCCGATACTACAAAAGTTCTTTACGGGCTTTACAACGACGAAGAGGATTTGAAAAAAGCTGTTAAAACAGCAAATTCAAGTCACTTGGACATAATGGATGTCTTTACCCCATTTCCAGTACACGGTTTAGACCCAATTTTGGGTTTGAAAGAAAGCCGTTTGCACCAATTGGGCTTTATTTACGGTGCTATCGGTGCTTCCTTTGGCTTTGGTTTAATGTCGTGGGTTTTTACTCGCGATTGGCCTATCGTTTTTGGAGGTAAGCCATATTGGTCAGTACCTGCATTTATTCCAATTACCTTTGAGATGACAGTACTTTTTGCTGCTTGGGGTATGACCATTACATTCTACACGATTTGTGGTTTATGGCCCGGGGTAAAGGCTAAAAGCTTAGATAATCGTATCACGGATGACAAGTTTTGCGTGGCTTACGATATTACTAATGCGGATGATAGTTTAGTAGAAAAACTACGTTCTTTCTTTAGCAAAACAGGAGCCGACGAGGTAAATGTAAAGACTATTTAATAGGTATCTAATTATTTAGTTATCAATTCTTTGTATCAACATTTCAATATTTGAAAATGAAATATATTATCGGTGTATTATCCGCTATCGCATTCTTCGCTTTAATGTTTTCTGTTTGCTCCCCAGCAGGCAAAAACAAAACAGGCCATGAATATATGCCAGATATGGCGCACCCAGTTTCGCTTGAAGCAAATGTCTATTCTGCTTATAGCCATAACCATTGGGATGAAGAAAGTGTATTTACAAAAGCAGAATTATCTAAGCCTCGTACAAAAGTACCAGGAACAATTGCGCGTGGTGCGACAGGTGCATACTATACTGATGCATCTTCTCTAGATATCACACGGGGCAAAAATGCGTCCAATGCGATTGCTGCACCTATCAATGGCGAAGCACCTTTTTACTACGCAAACACCGAAGAAGAGCGTGTTCGTTGTGAAAATGAAATGGTGGCTAATCCGTTTCCAATTACAACTGCTGGCCTCGAAAAAGCAAAACCTTTATATAATACCAATTGTGGTATATGTCATGGAGAAGATGGCGGTGGACAAGGCTGGTTGGTAGCAATGCCAGATAGTAAGTATCCAGCACAACCTAAAAACCTTATTGGGGAAGATATGATTGCCGCTGGTAATGGCCGTTATTATTTCGCTATGATGTATGGCAAAAACGTAATGGGCGGTTACGCTGATAAACTTTCTTTTGAAGAGCGTTGGCAGGTTACCCACTATATTCGTGCCTTGCAAGCCAAAAAATTGAAGGTTGATTACAACGAAAAATCTAATACGCTGAGCAATATTGAAAAACCTGCTATGGGTGTGGCTACTGGGCCTGCTCGTGTTAAAGCAGCACAATAAGATTATTACATCGCGCACCTATAACTGTTCACTGTAAAAAATATCCGGCTTGATACCGGCCTTAGTATATGAATATCACGAATACTCAGTTTGAGTTTGCAGGCAAGACCAAAACCGTTCTCTTAGGGGGCATGGCGTTGGGTTTAGTTTGCCTTGTGCTTACATTCTTCGGGGACGACCAGTTCCATACCCGTTTTTGGAGTAATTTCTTGCACAATTCCGTTTATTTCACAGGCATTTCCTTTATGGCACTTGCCTTTATGTGCGCTCAAATTACGGCTTTTGGTGGTTGGATGACCACGATTAAGCGTATTTGGGAGGCTATGTCTATGTTTATCGTGGTCGGTATTGTCCTGATGACTGTTATGGTTATCAGTGTATGGGGACACTTCCATCATTTATACCATTGGAACACTCCTGGTGTTGCAGAGTTGGGGAATGCCAATTATGACCGTATTCTTGCGGGTAAAGTGGGCTTCTTGAACCCAATATGGTACACCGTTGGTACAGTAGGTTTCCTTGCCTTGTGGTATTTTTGGGCTACAAAAATTCGGACTAACTCCATCGAACAGGATACAAAAGAGACGCGTTCTTTAGACTATTATAAGGTTCAGCGTAAATGGGCAGCATCATTCCTTCCAATCATTGGGTTCTTGGTTTGCGTATTTATTTGGCAATCTGTGATGTCGATTGATGGACATTGGTACAGTACTATGTTTGCTTGGTACTCCATGATTTCTATGTTGTTGGGCGCACTTTCAATGACGGTGCTACTCATCATTTATTTGAAATCAAAAGGTTATTTGGAGTACGTTTCCCGCGATCACTTACACGATGTAGGTAAGTTTTTGTTTGGTATCAGCGTATTTTGGACTTACCTATGGTTTGACCAGTTTATGTTGATTTGGTACGCTAATAACGGTGAAGAAACGATTTATTTTAAAGAAAGGATGAACCATTACCCCGTATTGTTTTGGGGTAATTTACTCTTAAACTTTATTACGCCATTCTTTATTTTGATGCGTAATGATACCAAACGTAAATTTGGTACGATGTTCTTTGTAGCATGCGTCGTTTTCTTTGGTCACTGGTGGGATTTCTTTTACATGATTAAACCGGGCGCACGTTTAGCTGCATATCATGCCGTACACGGAAGCCACACTACCGAGCACGAAGCTGCTCCAATACCAGGTGCAACTCCCGCAGCACATGATGCCACTACAAGTACAACACCTGAACACGGTGCAAAAAGTCACGGAGCAGAAGATCATTCTGCTGCTGACGCGGAAACGAGTACTGTAGCAAAAGCGGCAGATCATGCAACCGAAATTGTTAAGGAAGGAGCATCAAAGGTGACGGAAGGTGCTGAAAAGGCAGCAGGTCATGTTACAGAGGCCGGAAAAGAAGGTGCTGAAAAAGTATTGGCTACTGCTACTGCACACTCAGAACCAGCGCACACTGAATCTGCTGCACCAGCAGAAGCACACGGGGAAGAAGCCCATGCTGCTGAAGGTGGGCATGATGCACACGGTGCTTCAGATCCAAGCAGGGATTTCAAGATTGGCTACACTATTCCCGGATTGCCAGAATTGGGTATTATGATTGGCTTCCTTTCATTATTCTTGTTCATGTTCTTTAGGAATTTGGAAAAAGCATCTCTTATTCCATGGCGCGACCCTTATTTGGAAGAAAGTATGCACCATGAAACAGGTGTATTGATTGATAGTGAACAAGAAGAAAAATCTGCTCACGACCACCACTAATTTAGAATTATTCTAAGCATTGTAGGCATCCATACAACCATGAAAACATTACCCATATCTTTGGGGCATTAATTGAAAAAATAAGATCAATACAGTAATGACTGCTATAATTATTATTCTTTGTTTTATCCTCGTTTCGGTTGTCGTTGTACAGATCGGAAAGGTAACGGAATTAACAGCACAGATTAAAGGCGAACGCGCAACTCTGAAAGACAATAGTCTATGGAACGCTTGGATTGGCCTTGTTTTTCTCGTAGGTTTCCTTGTTGCGGTTGTCGTTTCCGCTTATGAAATGCGCAATGTTATGTTTGGATATGGCCCATTAAAGTCTGCCTCCGAGCATGGTGTAGTGCTGGATAGTTTGTTCAATGTTACCTTGTTTTTTACGGGTATCGTGTTTGTTTTAACACATATTGCCCTCTTTTATTTTGCATTCAAATATCGTTATAAGGAAGGACGTAAAGCTAAATTTATTTCGCATGACAATCGTCTCGAAATTTGGTGGACAGCAATTCCTGCTGTCGTTATGGCATTCCTTGTTGTTCGCGGTTTGAATGCTTGGAATGTGGTAATGGCTGATGTAAAGGAAGGCGAAGACCATATTGAAATAGAAGCTACTGGTCAACAGTTTAACTGGATCATTCGTTACCCTGGTGCCGATGGTAAATTGGGTACGCGTGATTTTAAACTAACTACTGGTAATAACCAATTAGGTCAAGATTTTCGCGATGCTAAAAACTGGGATGATATAATTCCTGGACAAGAGCTATATTTGCCAGTTGGTAAAAAAGTGCGCGTTCGTATCACAGCAAAGGACGTATTGCACAATTTTGACCTGCCTCATTTCCGTGTAAAGATGGATGCCGTGCCAGGTATGCCTACTTATTTTGTGTTCACCCCTAAAATGACAACTAGCGAATTCCGTCAAGAATTACGCAAGTATCCAGAATGGAACGAACCATATGACGATGCTGATCCTACGGGACCAAAGCGTTGGGAAAAATTTGAGTATGAGTTGGCGTGTGCGGAGCTTTGTGGAAAAGGCCACTATTCTATGCGCCGAATTTTCCGTGTAGTTACTCAAGAAGAATATGATGCTTGGACTAAAACACAAGAATCGTTCTATTTGAGTCAAATACATAATAAAGATGGAAAAGAGGCTGATGATCCATTTTGGGATCAAACCTTACCGGTAGAAGCGGCTGCTATAGAAAAGAAATTGTCCGACGATGTAAAAGCTGCTGGTGAATCAGAAACACCATCTGCAAAATCTATTCGATTAGATAATATCCACTTTGCCACAGGTTCTGCTAGTTTGACAACAGATAGTAAATATGAGTTGGATGCTTTGGTTAATGTACTTACTAAATACCCAACTTTGAATATTTCCCTGAACGGGCATACCGATAATGTTGGTGATCCTGCTGCAAATCTTGAACTTTCTAAACAACGTGCAGCGTCTGTTGTTAATTACTTATCGACACGTGGTATCGGAGCATCTCGTTTGCGTTCTGCCGGATTTGGGGATACGCAACCAGCTGATTCTAACGAAAAGCCATCTGGCCGTCGTAAAAATCGCCGCGTGGAGTTTAACGTACTGAACGCTCTGCCAAGCACCGAAACTGAAAGTTAATTATTATTTAATATCAAGAAGGGTATAGTCCCATTAACAATACATGCTCAAGTAAAAAATATTTGAGTAAAAAATAAAAATTCTGGGTATATGACACATACTAATAATGCTGTCGAAGTTTTAGAGGATCAACTTACACAGGAATATGGTTTTAATGACCATTTCCATGAGCATCATCATGGTGATAAGTTTCAGTCCAATTTCCTAACACACTACGTGTTTAGCACCGATCATAAAATGATTGCTCGCCAGTTTTTGATGACTGGTATATTTTGGGCTTTTGTTGGTGCTGCTATGTCAATTGTATTCCGTTTACAATTAGGCTTCCCTGAGGCAGATATGTCGTGGATAAAGCCTTTATTGGGTAAGTGGATCACTGTCAATGAGGCTGGTATCGGTCGTCTTGATCCTGAGTTCTACTATTCTTTGGTGACAATGCACGGTACAATTCTTGTATTTTTTGTGTTAACAGCTGGCTTGAGTGGTACATTCTCTAACTTATTGATTCCATTGCAATTAGGTGCCCGTGATATGGCCTCTCCGCTATTGAATGCCTTTTCTTATTGGTTTTTCTTTTTGGCTGGTGTTGTAATGTTCTTGTCTTTATTTTTAAGTACAGGGCCGTTTGCTGGTGGCTGGACGGCATATCCGCCATTAAGTGCACTGCCACAGGCTTCTGATGGCTCTGCAACAGGTATGACACTTTGGATTGTATCCATGTCACTTTTCGTTGTATCTGCGTTGTTGGGTGGTATCAACTACATCACAACTGTACTAAATATGCGCACAAAAGGAATGGGTCTATGGCGTATGCCAATGACAATTTGGGCGTTCTTTATCACCGCTATTTTAGGTGTATTGTCGTTCCCAGTATTGTTTTCTGGATTGTTGCTTTTGATGTTTGACCGTAGTATGGGGACTTCGTTCTATTTGAGCGAAATCGTAGTAGGTGGTCAAGTACTTGATCGCGTAGGTGGTAGCCCTGTTTTATTCCAACACTTATTCTGGTTCTTAGGTCACCCGGAGGTTTATATCATCATTCTTCCAGCAATGGGTATCGTATCAGAGGTATTGTCTGTAAGTGCTCGTAAGCCAATCTTTGGTTATCGTGCGATGGTAATGTCGATCTTGGCTATTGGTTTCTTGGCCTTTATTGTATGGGCACACCACATGTTTATGTCTGGCGTGAATCCATTCATCAGTAATTTCTTTGTGGTATTTACTTTGATTATAGCAGTTCCATCTGCCGTAAAAGTATTCAACTGGATATCAACAATATACGGGTCTAATTTCCGATTCAATTCCGCTAGTTTATTCTCTATTGGTTTTGTTTCTATGTTTATTTCTGGTGGATTAACTGGTATCTTTTTGGGTAATTCTGCGCTAGATATTCAATTGCATGATACATACTTCGTAGTCGCGCACTTCCACATTGTAATGGGTATAGCGGCATTCTTTGGTATGTTTGCGGGTGTTTATCACTGGTTTCCAAAGATGTTTAGCCGTTTTATGAACGAAACCTTAGGTAAAATTCACTTTTGGGGTACTTTAATTGGTGCTTACGCCATTTTCTGGCCAATGCACTATACGGGTATGGCTGGTGTTCCACGTCGTTACTATGATGCAGGTGCCTCTTATGATGCTTTTAAGCACTTTACCGACTTGAATAAGTTTATTACTGTTGCGGCTATTGTTGTATTCTTCTTGCAGGTCTTGTTTATTATCAATTTCTTCTATTCTATTTTTAGCGGAAAGAAAATGACTACTAAGAATCCTTGGGGTGCAAATACCTTGGAGTGGACAACACCAATTGAACCAGGACATGGCAACTGGCCTGGTAATATTCCAACAGTACAACGTTGGCCTTATGATTATGCAAAAGAAGGTGAAGAGTTCACGCCTCAATATGTACCTTTAAAAGACGGTGAACACGATCACGGTCATTAATAAATAGGGAACATGGAGCGTAATGAAATAACGAGTGGTGCGGAAATTGTTACAGGCGCATTCAAGAGTGCATTAGTCGATTTTGGATTATTGGTTAAATTCCGGCTATCCTTATTGGTATTGTTCTCTGCGGTGATGTCCTATTTTATAGTAGCGGGTGCTCAATTCAATTGGATTTCAGTTCTTTTACTTTCTTTAGGTGGTTTTTTGGTAACAGGTGCAGCTAATACATTGAATCAGGTATTAGAGCGGGACTTCGATAAGCAAATGTTGCGTACTGCTAATCGGCCATTGGCTACAGGTAGAATGACGGTCTCAACAGCGGTGTTGCTTGCAGGAGTTATGGCATTGTTGGGCATCAGTTTTTTATCTGTTTTCAATCCATTGACTGGCTTTTTAGGAACATTGTCTTTGATTAGTTATGCCTTTATTTATACACCGATGAAGCGGTATTCTGCTTTGGCTGTATGGGTAGGAGCAATACCAGGAGCATTACCAAACATTATTGGAACTGTTGCTTTTGAGCATCAAATCAGTTTATATGGATTAATGTTGTTCGCTATCCAGTTTTTATGGCAATTCCCTCATTTTTGGGCGGTTGCTTGGTTAGCAGATGAAGATTATAAAAAAGCAGGCTTTAGTTTATTACCCTCTACAAGTGGTGAAAAAGATAGTTCAGTTGGTCTTATTTCATCTATTTTTTGTGTTGCTTTAGTATTGCTTTCTGGAGCAGCGTGGTATATTGGTCTGACTGGAGGAATTGCGGCGGTTATTTTGATGGGGTTAAATGCCTATTGGGCTTATAGTTGTTTGCAGTTATACAAATATTGTGATCGGGCTACAGCGAGGAGACAAATGTTTATTTCGTTTTTTCATTTACCTGTCACTTTAATTGTACTATTGCTAGACAAATTATTTTAAAATGAATACAGTGACAAGATCTGAGTATCGGAATAATAAAATACATCCATTGAAACTCACTTTATGGGTAGGAATTGGGAGTATTATTATGATGTTTGCCGCTTTTACGAGTGCTTTTATTGTACGTCGTTCTGCCGGAAATTGGTACGAATTTGAGTTGCCTAGTTTGTTCTTTATCAATACGTTAGTGATAATACTAAGTAGTTTAACGTTACAGTTATCCTATCAAGGTTTTAAAACTGGAAAAGAGCAGCAGTATAAAAGTTTACTTTTAGCGACTTTTGTATTAGGCATCGCTTTCGTAGTGTTGCAATATAAAGGCTGGGAGCAAATGACAGCAATGGGAGCCACGATAACGGTCAATCCATCAAGTTCTTTTATTTATGTTATTTCTGGGTTACATGCAGCACACGTTCTAGGTGGTATTGCAGCATTAACCACTGCAATAATTCATGCTTATTATTTGCCTTATAAGCCAACTTTAAGGCGGAAGCAAAGGTTTGAATTAGTGTTACAATATTGGCACTTTGTAGATATTTTATGGATTTATCTTGTGATCTTTTTCGCGTTAAACCTGTAGAAATCAAAATACATTATACGTAAAATGTTAGGAAATACGCATTTTCTGTATTTATAACTTTTATTAATAAAATTTAAAGCATAAATTTGTATAAAATGGCAGATACTTCTGTTAAACACGCACACGAAACACACGAGCACGACGAAGATAATTCTGGGGCTTGGGAAGGCGGTAAAGAACCGTTCAAAGCCAGTTATGGTAAATTGATGATGTGGTATTTCCTATTATCAGATGCATTTACTTTTGCTGGCTTTCTGATTGCTTATGGCGCACTACGTTTTAGTATGCCTAGTTGGCCAGAACCAGATTGGGTATTTGCAACAGTACCTTTCTTTAAGGGGCATTGGCCTTTGATTTTCGTTACTTTTATGACTTTCGTCTTGATCATCAGTTCTGCCACCATGGTTCGGGCTGTTCAAGAAGGACATAGAGAGAATAAAAATGGTGTAGTGTTTTGGATGGTAATGACAGTGATTGGTGGTGCCACATTTTTGGGCTGTCAAGCCTATGAATGGACGACATTGATTGCTCATGAGGATATGACAATCAAACAAAATCCATTTGGCAGGCACATGTATGATGGTGTTTATCTTGGAGCAGATGGTAAAGAAGCCGTTTATCCTGATGGCTCTCCTATTACTTTTGTTAAAGGTGATAACTATACCTTACATCATGTATCACGTGATGCCAAAAATGAGTTGAAAGCGGAAGGTTTGATGTACAAAACAAAAGACCATACAATCGAAATGCTTAATTCCACAAAAGTGAAGTTTACTACAGGCCCTAAAGCAGGTCAAGTTGTAGAAGCCGCTTTTGGCCCTAAGGCATTTGGTGCTTTATTTTTCTTTATTACTGGTTTCCACGGTTTCCACGTATTCTCTGGTGTTCTATTCTTGGCTATTATTGCCATTAACACTGCTGGAGGTTTGTACGCGGCACGTAAGAATGGCCACGAAATGGTAGAGAAAATTGGCTTGTATTGGCACTTTGTAGATTTAGTATGGGTATTTGTATTCCTTGTATTCTATCTGCTATAATTTTTATCACAACAAAGAAATAAAGAACAGTATTCAACTTATGGCTGCTCATCAAACATACGAAGAACAAAAACAATTTGTACTTCGCGGACTTATTCTTCTAGGTATTATTACTATAGTTGAAGTATTTATTGCTCTTTGGGCAAAAGGTTTTCTATTTGGTCACAAATGGGAAGGTGCAATGCACTATTTCTATATGCTCGTTATGGTAGCTTTTTCATTGTATAAAGCTTACTTTATCGTGTTTTTCTTTATGCACATGGCCAACGAGGTACGAGGGATGGCAATGAGCGTACTTTTACCAACGCTTTTATTGGTTTGGGCTATTATTGCTTTTTTCCAAGAAGGCTCAGTTTGGGGTGCACGTCGGGAGTTAATTAAAGAAAAAAACGAACAGGTTGTTACACCTAGTTCAGGAAAAACGGGTTATATAATATCACCCTCCTTATCCAATCATAAAGGCTAATTAGTAAGAAAGGCGAGGTACACACCTCGCCTTTCTTGTTGATTGTCAATTTTTTGTAAAAAATGTCTGATCAAGAAGATAAAAAAATAACTTTTAAGAAAATCATTGTTTATGGAGTAATTGGTATGTTGATTTTTGGCTTACCAGCTATGTCTTATTTTTATTTAAAAAAAGGGTTTGAATGGCGTGTAAATGCACAGAACGAGTTAAAAAAGGATTTCGGTAAAATACCTCAAGTACCTATTCTTTGGCCCGATGGTACAAAGGAAAATCAGTTACAAGGCAAATTATGTGTTATCCACTCTTTTGGTGCAAATCCATCACTTATTCCAGTTAATAAATTTATTATCGATACCGGAGAAGAACTGTTCAAACAGTTTGGTTATAAAAAAGAGGCTATTCGCAATGACTTTAGATTGGTCATGATTAAAGAGGGTGGATCTGCTGATTTTGACACATACGCCGAAACTCGACCTAGTGCCTCTATGTCTAATTGGGTTTGGACAGGCGGATTAAATAATTGGTCTAAAGTGCTGGGGGAAGGCTATCAATACTATACCAGCACTCAAAAAGTAAGCCCTTATCCAAATTATTACGCCCTCACCGATACCTCGGGCATTATACGTAGGTTTTACAATGCGGAGGATAAATCGGATGTAGAGCGAATGGTGCAACATATTGCTATTTTATTACCAAGACAATTTTAAATATGGGTTCTGGAGCGAATATACAATTAGAAAAGAAAATGAATATTGCTGCTTATGTTATTTCTGCGGCAGTTTTATCATTAGTGGTGGCCATGCGACGACTACCAAAATTAGATTTAGGTATTGATTTTAGTTTTTTACCGCCTGTTCATGCAATATTAAATACAGGTGCTGCTATATTTTTAATGGCTGCATTGTACTTTATTAAAAATAAGAACGTAGGGGCACACCGTAAAATGATCTATGGGGCTATGGCTTGTTCCGTCTTATTTTTGCTTTGTTACGTGCTGTACCATTCTACCACACCAGAAATATTGTTTGGAGATGCTAATCATGATGGTATATTGAGTGCTGAGGAGCGTCTTAATGTAGGAAGTACGCGTACTTGGTATTTAGTGTTGTTGCTCACGCATATCGCATTGGCGGCGGTAACATTACCTTTTATTTTGCTTACTTTTAACCGTGCATATACCAATCAATTTGATCGCCACAAAAAAATGGCGCGGTGGGTTTATCCGTTTTGGCTCTATGTAGCCATTACAGGACCATTATGTTATTTGATGCTAAAGCCTTATTATTAAGAGGTGCATAGGTTAGCATGCAATTCGAAAATAAAAAAAATCAGGGCATAAACGAGGCCAGCGAACTTTTAAATTAGAATATTATGAAAAAGATTGTTTTAGTATTAATTACATTATGTTTCTTCGTTGATGCTTTTGCCCAATGCCCAATGTGTAAGATGTCTGCGGAGTCAAATATGCAGGGTGGAGGAACAATGGGTAACGGCCTTAATGCAGGCATACTTTATATGTTGGTTGCCCCATATTTAATCGTTGCAGGTATTGCCATTTGGTGGTGGCGTAATCGTAAGAATGAAGAGGAGTCGGAGTCAACCGAAGAGTGGTTGCGCCCTTCTGATGATGCCGCTTCGTGGAATTAATAATTATCGCCTGATAAAAGAAAATCCATTACCAGCACCGGGATACCAATGGTTTTTGGGTTGCTCTTGAAAATACAAAAAATCGCGGTTGTTTTCAATTGAAAATCGGGATAACTTGTCTGTTACATGTGCATTATCGCCAAGGATAATCGCATTATCGCTTAATTTATCCTTTATGGTTTGGTATTCGCGGTATTCGTAGTCGGCGGAGTGATCACTGTCGTTGATAAAAAAATCAATTTTGTCGGTCATTTTTGATAAAGTCTCAATAGAGTCACCATAGAGGATTTTTCCAACTGTTTGGTATTCCCCTGTCAGTAAATAACCTGCTTCAGGGTTAATATCAGTGCCGTATAATTGACCAGTAAAACCTTCTGCTTTGTTTTTGAGTAGCGCAGCAGCCAATACAACCGAGCCTAGCCCTTTATCAACTCCAGTTTCTACTACAATCTTGGGCTTCATTGCTCTTACCAATGCGTACCAGCCTACACGTTTTCCATAACGGACATCTTGGTCGGCAAAACGCGCCAGCCCTGATTGAATGATGCCTTTTTGGATATGTTGACGCAATAAGTGGTCATTTTCTATCTCTGCTATATAACTGCGAATTGTTGTATGATCCGATTGCAAAATATGTGCAAGCAATTGTGCTAGATAATCTATATTACTTTCTGTAAGATGATAGGTATAATTAGTATCCTCGTTAGACTGAATGCCCCAAGACAATATTTGGCCGTATTTGCTATTAAAATAAGAAGTGGCGTAAGTTACCCTACGCATAAAATTTAATATCCAAATTCGTTTTAAGGCTCTTAATATAGATTTATTCATTTTTGTATGGCTTCTTTGCTAAAAAAAGCGCGCAAAGGTAGTAGTATTTTAATAGAAAATGAGCATTGGAGTATTTATCAATTTTACGTATCCGTACTCGCTTTGAGTGCTTGTCTTCCTCCGTAAGACATGCTACGAATAGGCAAAAAAACAAATCTAGCTTCCTCATAGTAGTAATTATCGTATCACCGTAATACTCCCCCTTAAAATTTCCACTTCGCCAGTAATGCGTTCAAATTCAATCAAATACACATATACGCCTGGGTTAACTGGCTTGTTTCTCCATATTCCATTCCAGCCACTATTAGGGTTATTAGGTAAGAAATTACGTTGTTCAAACAGCATTTCCCCCCAGCGGTCAAAAATTTGCATTCGTTTTACATTGACTACTTGAAGCCCAGCATAAATGGTGAACTTACTATTTTCATCACCAGAATCAGGTGAAAAAACATTAGGTATAAATACTTTGTTTTCGCGGTCAACCATAATTGTAATTTCATCCGTAGCAGTGCATCCGTTATTATTGGTCACTTTTATGGTATAAATTATGGAATTTAATGGGTTTGATGTCGTAAGTAGGCTGTCCGTCAGAGTTAGGTACTCACCAGGTGTCCATTCGATATTTGAAATAAAACTTGAGTTAGTAACAGCTATTAAGTTTACAGAATCGCCCAGGGCAATCATTCGGTCGTCTCCGAGATTGACCAAAAGTTCAGGTGGTGCCGAAAGTGTCAGCACTTCGTTGTCCGCACAACCATTACTATCCTTTACCACGATTTGGTAAGTACCCACATCTAAATTATCAATCAGAAGTGGTAAATTGGAAACAGGGTAATTACCATTATCCAATCCTAAGGAATAACCACCAGAACCACCAGAAATACTATCCAATATGATACTGCCAGTAGTAGTGCCAAAGCATAAAGGATCACTACCTTTAATGAGCCATTTCAAGGGCAATGGCTCATCAATATCGATACTATCTATAACGACGCAACCACTATTATCGGTGATGGTGCAGTAATACGACCCTGCGCCAAGTTGGGTTAAATTAGTATTTGTTGCACCAGTATTCCAAAGATAGGTAAATAAACTACTTCCGCCGGTAGCACTTAACATGATACTACCATCTAGTTCGGCGGTACATGAAACCCCGAATCCGTTATAATCAGAAATAACGCTTTGGATCGCAATTGGAATAACATTTACAATGGCCGATCCTAGTATTGTTCCTGCACAGTCATTATCTGTAAAAGCAACATTACCAATGGAATATGTTGTGGAACTGTTAGGGAATACTTGGAATACAAAACCATCAGAAACTGCATTAAGGGCAATTGAGGCTCCTGTACTACTCAGTATTTCAACTTGTGCGGTACTGGCATTTTGTAAGGCAATGGTTAATGATATGGATCCGCCCGGACAAATATCGCCTCCACCAGTCAGTCTGATTTCTGGCTTGGGTTGCACTTTTATCTCAATATTTCCTACGGCACTCCCAGCGCAATACGCATCGCTTACACCAATAAGTTGGAATGCTTGGTTGCTCTGTATATTAGAGGAGGATATGGTAAAATTATTGAGGTTAGTGACCACATCAGGGAGTTGCACGCCGTTTAATCCATATTGAATAGTAAATGGTGGATTTCCTGTGAGTTGTATGGGTAAAAAGAAACTTTCACCTGCACACAAGAGGGTATCTGCATTCCCCAAAATAGCTTCTGGTGGATTGTGGAATACCACAGGCAGACCAGCACTAAAATCAATACATGGATTGGTGAAATTAATTTCTCCGGTAGTAAGCGTATTAGAGACTACCGCAACGATATAGTATGTGAATGCTTCGGCCATCCCTGCTGAAAAGCCAAACTCAGGTATATCATTGACGGCTATTAATCCAATTGGTAAAGTGGCAGGATCTGTACATAATATATAGTATAAACCGTCCCCGGTGTCTAATACTTGATTGCCGTTGTGCGTGGCTGTTACGACTCCGGTGGTACAAGCATCAGAAATTCCGAGTGATAACGTTCCCGCTTCTGATTGACATTCGCAATTGCCAAATCCACCTATACTTGAACTACAACCTGCTGTATTACTGACTGTTATACCATAAGACGAGCCACTATTAATCGGATCTGAAGTAAAAAGGGTATCGGTGAAAGTGCCTGTTATACCGGATACGGAATAAATGGTATTGGGCGCGTTGCCATTAGAAACCTTAAATTGTAGGACAAAAGTTTGTTTATCTGGAGCACAAATTTGCTCAAGATCTACAATTTCGGGTGTAGTGCTTACCACGATGGTACTCATTGGCCCTGCTGGCCCTGGGCAACCATCTCCTGTAAAATTAGTGATGGTGTAATTGGTGGTTACCGTTGGGTTTACCTCAATGATATTGGTTTGGCTGGTATCATTCACAACGAGTATTGATGATCCAGGGCTATTAAGATCGTATTGATAATCATTAGCCCCAAATAACGAAATGGTTAAGTATCCAAATTGCCCTTTACAAATTGGGCTATTGGTGGTGACCAATATTGTAGGTCTTACTTTCCATAAAATGGGAATTGCGTTGGAATAATCGGTGCAAGGGTGATTTAGGTCAATTCCTGCGCCTAGAGCAGGGCCTACCACTGCCACCACATAGTAGGTAGTGCCGGGTATGGTTTGTCCCAAAACAAAATTAAAAGAAGGGGTATTGCTTTGAGCAATAATTTGCGTAACAGGTAGGGTAGGGGAGGTAGTCAAAAAATAACGGATAGTGTCTCCGGGATTCAAATTACTTCCTGTTGCTCCTGTAAAAGTGAGTATTGTACCCTGACAAGCCTCAGGTGTTTGCAACGGAATTGTTCCAGCATCCGTAGTGCAATTACAGATGGCACTACCGACTAAAGCAACGCTATCACATTGCCATATATCGCTTACTAAGAAAGAATAAGGTGTGGTATTTGTGATTGGATCGGAGGTGAAAAGACCTGTTTGTGCATTGTATGTCCCAGATTGCCCTTGGATACTTACTGTGTTTAAATCTTCTGCATTGACGGTAAAACTTACTGTAAATGTACTTGTCGCTAGGTCACATAAAGTAGATAATCCGCTTACTGTTGGTTTGGTATGTACAATGATATTTGCTGTGCCACTCGCAGTACCAGTACAGCCATTATCAGATACGGCCACTAAGGTATAATCTCCATTTACACTAGCAATGCCCTGCAAATCAAAAGATAATTGATTGGATATGAAGGTATTGGGTTGGCTATTAAAAGTGTAATCGACGGTAAATGGCGGTAGTCCAGTCATTGTAACTGGAAATGAAAAGGACTCGCCCACGCAAAGATTGGTATTTCCCGATAAGGATGCTGTCGGGAGTGCGCGCCAAATAACGGGTGTTCCGACTGCAATGGATAAACAAATATCATTCAAATCAACTTGCCCATTGCCATCGGGGTTGCCGGCAATTGCCGAAATATAGTAGGTGATACCCGTTTGATATGTAGTCTGATAAGCAAAACTAGGGGTGGTATTCCAAGCTAAGATATTGCCAATTGGCGTAGCAGGTGATGAGTGAAGTATATAGCGTAAAATATCATTTTGATCCAATACCTGATCTCCATTATGCGTGGCTGCGGCAGTTGCGCCAGCGCATAAATTTAATGGGTTTAAATTCATTGTCCCTGCATTAGCGGAACAATTGCAGGTCGTAACGCCACTTACGGTGACATTGCCACAGTTGTTTTTATCGTGGAAAACAAAATTATAATTAGAGGCTTGTGGTATAGGCTGACTTACGAATTGGTTACCCGTAAATGTACCTAAGCCACCTGTTAAAGTATAGGGTGCTGTTCCATTCAAAACATCAAATTCTACTGTATAAGTATTATTCAGTGGGTCACATTTGAGTACTAAATTGGCAAAAGTTGGCGTAGGATGTATTGTAATGATCATAGAATCGGTCAAGGGTTCGTTACACCCTGGAGATTGTATGCTAATCAGTTTGTATATTGTTGTTTGAGTAATATTGACTGGAATCGGTATAGGGCCATCGTCCAAGGTAATGGGCGGTTGTACTATATTATTAGCGGAATAAGTCAATGTAAACGGCGCAGTTCCCGTAACATTGGCCAAAATAGTAGTACTTACCCCATTGCAAAAAGTAAGATCCATTGGCAAGTTGGCGTTGGAATTCACAAAAACAAATATTTGAGCCGTCCCTGTTGCTGTACCGGTACAAGTTGGGTTGGATACACTCACCATTTGATATTGTGTAAACCCTGTGGGGTTTATAAAAATCTTATATACGCTCAAATTTGTTGTAATAGGCGCTTGCGCCACACCCGCGATGGAATAAACAAAAGTATAAGGCCCGCCGCCAGATAAAGTAATCGTTATTGTATCTCCACCGCCATTGGCACATAGGTTACCACCGCCACTTAGTACCGCAGTAGGGCCTGATCCTACGGCAACAGTAGCACTCCCATTCAACGTATTGGAGCAGACACCTGTATTGATATTCGTTAAAGTATATGTTGTTGTTGTAGCAGGTGTTACACTAAGGATAAATGGTGAAGCGTTGGCTATAATTGGTGGTTGAGGTATGCCATTAGCCGTGTAATTGATGGTAGATGGCGTATTTGGTGTAAAATTCACCGATAAAGGTACAGTTCCAGCTACGCACAAGGATGTGCCACCTGTGATCGTAGCATTTGGTATGGCTTGTACAATGGTGGTGTCGCGGCCTGATACAATACCCGGACAAATGCCTCCAGTATAAGCATTTAGTGTAAAAATATTGACTCCTAAATTGGTGTTGACAGGTATTAATGCCAAAGGTGCGCTAATATTTACTGGTGTTTGGGGGACGCCATTTAGGCTATACGTTAAACTACCCGAACCAGTCACATTGACCCGAATGGTATCATTTTGACCTTGGCATATTGTTTTTGTACTAGTGACCAGTTGCGCTGTTGGCGCAGCGGTGCCTGTTACGGTAACAGAACCACTTGCGATGGCTATACAGTCGTCTGTCATAGCATCCATGATGGTGACGGTATTACTGCCTTGTGCCATGGGCAAAGTAAAACTGACTGGTTCTATGTTGGAAGCGACTAATGGTTGTGCGATACCATTGAGTACTGGGACAAAGGTATAGGGCGCATTTCCTGTAGAGAAATCTACAATAAATGACCCGTTTTGGCCCGTACAGATTGCATTTGGCCCATTCAGCGCCAAAGCAGCGGTTCCAGGTTGTGTTACAAATGTAATAAGAGCAGAGGCTGCTCCATTACAATTATTGTCGAAAAAATTATTAAGGTTGTACGTTGTAGTAGGGCCTACAGGTGTTACTGGAATTTGAACCGTATTGTCTGTGACCACATAATTATTGAGCAAAACGCCATTCGCAAACAAATTAAAAGTAAAGGGGGCTTGACCTGTAAAATTGATGGTCAGCAATACTTGTTGACTGCCGCACAAGGATGGAATGGGCTGCATGATAGCAGTCGGTGGTGGAAATACATTGATCGTTGTTGTCGCTGACGTACCACACGGTCCGGATGGCGTAAATGTAAGGGTAATGGGGCCAATTTGTCCAGAAGGGTTAAAATTGACACCTGTAACACCGGGTCCTGACCAAGTTCCTGCTGTCACCATTGCATCCTGTAAAGCGGTTAGGTTAAATAATGGGCTGCTTTGGCATAGATCTGGCCCGGGTAATAATACAGGATTTGGGCAAGGTACATTAAATGCCAATGCATTGGTGAGTACTTGTGGGCAACCTGGACGGGGTGGGTTGAGGATACCCCTTGCCCAATATGGCCCGCCATTACACATGCTCTGAGGAATAGTATAAGTAAATGGGGGAATCACAATGGCAGTACTTCCTCCACCGCCACCGCCGCCAGGGAGGGATGGAAAACCACAAGACGCATTGCCATAAAATGGAAAAAAATTGGCATCGGTGACAAATGCGCCATCACCACCTACCAATGAACTGATATTATAGGTCGTATTATCGGAGCAACCACATCCTAAGCCAACGTTGGTTGATACTGATCCGCTACCGGGGCCATTGGTAAATGCTTCGGTGGTGCGGGTACAGCCGTTTTGGAGTACATAAATTACAGGCGACAATGGACACAATGATCCAAAATTATAATTAAAATTATAACCAGCACTAGTAAATACAATGACGGGTACATTAGCAGGTACAACATCTCCTGGGCCGGCTCCCACAATCAAAGCGCCAGTACAAATACTTTGGATCGTAGCGATGGTGCTTGGTGTCGGATCTTGCCAGCCGCACCCATTACCAATATCAAAATTACCCGCGCCATTGTCGTTCGCATCGTCAAAATCGAGGGTAAGGTCATCTACAAAGAAACCACTTCCCGAAAGCATCGCCAAAATTTCATTATTTTCTTCCGTACCACAGCCATTAACATATAAGGCCAAGGTGAGCGGACAACTGGCACAAGGGCTAGGAGGGTTTGGTGCAACGAGTGCGCAGCCCATAAAAGTACCTTGACCAAGGTATGGATTGAAGTTAGGCGTAGTACCATAGTACCAATCAATACAAGTGCCGGGCTGAATATTAGCACCACTTGTATTAAGGGTAATCATATCACCTGGGCACACCGTACAGGGATTGATGCCTGGGGCACAATCGGATGAGGTGAGTGTAGAGGATTGGCTAAGGGTGGGGCAAGGCTGTGCAAAAGCAGTATTGAGTGTGAAAATGGCGGTCAATATAAAAATATTGCGCAATAGATGCTTCCTAGAAAAAGGGGCGACAAAAAACAAATAAACCATAGAGCGGGGGGCCGCTAAGTAGCGGAGGACAATCGTGTGCATGGGATGATGCATATAATTAGGATTAATAAAACCGGAAAATCACTTTTCCATGTAAACAGCCGCTAAGGTAGAGCCTTTTCGGTAAATTTTTATACCATTGCTAATGAACGACACAATAAGACTGGATGTTTTTTGAAAAAATATTTCAACTAATTGATTGTTAGTTTTTTATATATTGTTGTGCTTAGGTTCATTACATGAATGATACGTACTTTTTTAAAATATTTAAGCGTATTTAAGCAACTATCTTTTGGCGAAAATGTTAATGAATTGTAAATTAGCACCGTGTTACTAGGATTATTCCATGTTTAGCGTGCTATCTTTGCGCTGTCGGAAAATAAACCCGATTTTGTCTAATGGCATTTGTATCTCTCACAAATATTATGATGTGTTGTTGTTGTATGTGTTGCGCACCCGCGCGATGTGAGAGTCTTATACCTGATGGCAATTTAAGTTAAAACACTTTTTTTGTTCACTTATACAGGAAGCCCTCTTGCAATTCGCGTTGCAAGGGGGCTTTTTGTTTTTACACTTTTAAGCACTTTATTATGTCAGCAAAACAGCATTTTGACACACTGCAACTTCATGCAGGCCAAACACCGGATGCCACAACCAATAGTCGTGCGGTGCCTATTTACCAAACAACGAGTTATGTGTTCAATGACTCGGCACACGCCGCCAATTTATTCGGCCTCAAGGAATTTGGAAACATCTACACCCGCATCATGAATCCTACGAGTGATGTGTTTGAGCAACGCATCGCAGCATTAGAAGGTGGTGTGGCTGCTTTGGCGGTAAGTAGTGGACAGGCTGCTCAATTTCTTGCCATCACGAATATTATGGAGCAAGGTGATAATTTTATCACTACTTCATTTTTGTACGGTGGCACTTACAACCAGTTTAAAGTGCAGTTCAAACGCCTTGGTATCGAGGCACGGTTTGCCGATGGCGATCATCCAGAATCTTTTGAAAAGTTAATTGATGCCAAAACGAAAGCACTTTATGTGGAAACTATCGGAAATCCTGGTTTTAATATCCCCGATTTTGAGAAAATAGCCGCTGTTGCCCAAAAACATGGCATACCATTGATCGTCGATAATACATTTGGCGCAGGTGGTTTTTTGTTCCGCCCACTAGAGCATGGTGCTAATATTGTGGTAGAAAGTGCTACAAAATGGATTGGTGGCCATGGTACAAGTATCGGTGGTGTGATTGTAGATGGCGGTAATTTTAATTGGGGCAATGGTAAGTTTCCACAGTTTACAGAGCCAAGTGAAGGCTACCACGGCCTTAAGTTTTGGGAAGTATTTGGTACCGACGGCCCATTTGGCAATATTGCATTTATTATCAGGGCAAGGGTAGAAGGCTTGCGCGATTATGGCCCAGCCATTAGTCCATTCAATTCGTTCCTACTGTTACAAGGTCTCGAAACCCTTTCACTCCGCGTACAGCGACAGGTCGATAATGCCCTTGAATTGGCCACTTGGTTTGAAAATCATCCTAATGTTGAATTTGTGAATTATCCCGGTTTGAAATCTTCCCCGTACCATGATTTGGCCAAAAAGTATTTGAAAAATGGTTTTGGCGGTGTACTTTCCTTCAAAGTAAAAGGGACAAAAGAACAAGCAGACGCTATTGTAAACAACCTTAAATTAGTGAGCCACCTCGCCAATGTAGGCGATGCAAAAACGCTTATTATCCATCCCGCTTCTACCACCCACGATCAATTGACGGCTGCCGAGCAACGCGCTTCTGGCGTGGTTCCCGGTGTATTGCGTGTATCGGTGGGTTACGAACACCTTGCCGATATTAAAGCCGATTTTGAACATGCTTTTGAGCAAGTATTCGCAAGCGAGTTGGTAGGTTAATTTTTGAAAATGAGGCTGTTTCTTACTCATTTAACATTTAAAATTTAACGTTTAATATTTAAAATTAATAATTCATAAATGTTAAACAAATAAAGAAACAGCCTCGTTTTAATAACTATCATTTTTCATTAGATGCGCAAAAAGTCTATTCCTCCATATCCCATTTCAATATGTTTAAAAAAATCTTATTTTCAATGCCCTCAACCCAGCAATTTGTCGCTCAACAACCATTTCAAACCGAATCTGGTCAAGTGCTACCTCAGATCGAAATAGGTTATCATACTTATGGTACCCGCAATGCCGATGATTCGAATATCATTTGGGTATGCCATGCACTGACGGCTAATAGCGATGTGTTGGATTGGTGGAGTGGCTTTTTTGGTGATGGAAAATTATTTGATCCAGCCGATTATTTTATCGTTTGTGCCAATAATTTGGGATCGTGCTACGGTACTACCGGGCCGCTTTCTATTGACCCACATACTGGTACGCCATATTACCACAACTTCCCGGATATTACCATTCGAGATATGGTAAATGCGCACGATTTACTACGTAAACACTTAAATATCAACCGGATACACGTACTTATTGGTGGGTCACAAGGTGGCCAACAAGCATCGGAATGGGCAGTGCAAGCACCTGATTTGATCGAGCAATTGGTACTCATTGCGACTAATGCACGTCATTCCGCATGGGGTATCGCATTTAATGAAAGCCAACGTATGGCGATTGCTACGGATCCATCTTGGTTGGAATCACATCCTTTGGCGGGCACGGAAGGGATGAAAGTAGCACGTAGTATTGCATTGTTGAGTTACCGGCATTACCATACGTATGATCTAAGCCAAAATTCATCTGATAGTGACTTATTGGACAACTATCCCGCTGCTTCCTACCAACGCTATCAAGGCGAAAAACTGGCGCGCCGTTTTAATGCCTTTACGTATTGGCACCTTTCCAAAGCCATGGATTCGCATCATATTGGGCGTGGGCGCGCCTCCATGGAAGCGGCTTTGGGAACGATAAAGGCACGAACATTGGTCATTGCAGTATCGAGTGATTTGCTGTTCCCAGAGCAGGAGCAACGCTATTTGGCGCAGCATATTCCTGGCGCGGTATTCCAAAGTATCGACTCAATTTATGGGCATGATGGCTTTTTGACGGAAACAACGGCTTTGTCAGAATTTGTTGGTGCTTTTTTAAAGGAGCACCATACGGGAGTGGAAGCGGAAAAGGTGGAACGGGCGTAGTCGTTCAAAACGCGTAAAAAAATGTTAGCGCATTTGCATCAAAAATAGCCAATTTTTAACGCGCCAGCACTACTTCACGGGCAATTGACGTACATCCATTCACCCGATAGTTCAAAAAATACAACCCAGAAGGTAAGTCGGTCATGCTGATATAAGTGTTGTAATCGGTGACGGCCTGCGTTTGGAGCAGGTCGCCATGTGTCGAGTATAGTTCCACAGTGCCGCCTTGCTGATCGGTGTTTATTGTAATGCTTTCAGTGGTGGGGTTGGGGAAGTAGTTGAAGGAAAAAGCAGGCGCCAAAGCGCGTTTTTGGGTGGTATCTTGCTTTATTAGATGGTGGTATCCTCCGCACCCTCTTTTTCGACTATAACAGACAATCTCAACTACACCAAGCATTGTATTGGCATACATCGGCACGATATTATTGCGACTTAGCGTCACTTCTTCCGGTAGCAGTTCCATCGGTTCGTATCCAATATAGGAATTGGAAATAAGGTCTTCTTTTGCGGTAGAAATGGAAAATTTACCATTAATATCGGTCATCGTACCGCCAGTTTTGCCTACCAGCCGAACCGTCGCACCCACTAATGGTTCAGCGGTGACATCGTCCAGTAGTTGTCCGGTTATTAAAG
>JBEAVK010000187.1:0-37940 GCA_041160955.1 Bacteroidota bacterium | reverse complement strand
TTAAAATCAGCGTTAGCATCGACTCGTATAGAGGCGTTATCGCGGGCGAATGCGCGGCCTTTGGAATTGCCATTGGCCGAAGCCTTTACTTCACTGGCGCGCCAATCCATCGCATCGAGGTTGGCATCATCCGAGAGTGTGGCGCGGAGTTCGCCGCCTTTACCCGATAGTATCATTCTACTTTGGTCGGAGAGCGTAATATCCAAGTAATCACTGGCATCCAAATAGGCTTTGATGACCGATTTACCCTTAGCCGAAATAGACGCAGAACCCTCCTCAAAACCGCGGATCGTAATTAATCCCGTATTATCTGCTGATACCATCGTCAAAACACGCGTTTCGATGATGATTTTAGTTTTGGTATTGGGTGTTTTATTATTGGTCGTAATGGTGAGCTTATTACCCGATGGAATGGATTCGAGTACCTCGCGGTCACCTTCGATCCGCATAGAGAAGTCATCACCTTCGCGCATTTCTACGTCAAAATCACCTTCAAAAATAAAGTTTTCATAGTTTTTATCGCTGCGGTAATTCGCATCACCGAAATTAGGACAAGTCGAGCAATTGATGCCTTCTTTGGTCATACGATAGACCATACCTGGTGTTCTTGAAATATAGTTTTCATCGTTGCCCGGCGCATAATCGTCGTAATCAGCGGCGGCGGCGCGGTAAATTTGATCGTCAAAAACGATACATTTACCTTCTGGCACGCCGATATAAATAGTGATTTGGCGCAACCACCATTTTGTGCTTTTATCAAACTGCATTTTGCTCGGCACTTTCAGTTCATTGCCCTCCAAGTAAGCATTGAACCCCGCAACATTGGCGTGTTCCATAGCTTCGGTACTATTTGCACCGCGTGCACGAATATCTTGTCGGCATTCAAATTTACCAGTGGTACTCTTGCGGACAAGGATACGCACAAACTCGCGTAAAATAATTTTATCGTCGTTGACATAAACAGAACCGTCGTCCCAAGGCCAATCCCAACGGATATTGTCTTCGCGGTCGGTATTTTCGCGGTCGGCCCAACTTACTTTGAGGGTATCGGAGGATACACCCGTCAAATCAACAGATTTGTTCACGGTGGTACCCGTTCGGAAGTTTTTACCTACAAAAGCACTCAAACCGATCAAGGATAAAAAGCAAAATACCCAAGATGCACCCAAGGTGTTTCTCAACCAAGCCGGATTTTGAAGCCTAAAAATAGTACGCCCCAACCACAAACACAAGGAAACCACGGGCAAACCCAGTACCATAAAGCCGCAAAATACACCAAAATAAGTCCAACCATCCGATAATGGACTAAAATAGGTCATGTACGGCTCCGCTGTAAAAAAAGCAAAAATACCCGCCACCCAAGCCGAACCCAAACCAAGAATTAGCGAGGCAGCAATGAGGATCATTAAGCCGATCCCAAATTTGCCCAATACATAAACACAGCCACCGGTTGCAGCAGCAGTACCGCGTGCAAATTTGTTGCCACCGCCATTAGATACCCTATTGGACAGGTTTTCATAGCCTTTTTCAAATTCGCGGGCAATACTGTCCACGTTGATCGGTTCGCCCTTCATCTCCAAGCGCTCGGTAGCACTCCTCGCAGGCGGGACAATAATCATCATCAGGATATAAAACGGAATGACCAAACCAAAAGAGCCTAAGGCCAGCAAAACAAAGATCAAACGGATCCAAATAGGGTCGGGAATACCGAAGTAGGCACTAAACCCCGAACAAACACCGCTGATGACGGAGTCGTTTTCGTCGCGAAATAGCCGTTTACCTGTTTTTAATTGTTGACCAAATATCGTAGTGCCACCACTACCCGACGAAGACTGACTTTTGCCGCCAGTAGTACTGGTAGTATCGGCGGATGCGCCAGTTGTTGGTTCGCCCCCAAAATCTTCGGGTTTGCCCATAATTTCTATCGCAGACTCTACATGAGGGAGCATTACGATGGTGTTATTACCTTTGTATTGGTTGACGAGTTCGCCCAATCGGTCTTCCACATCGCGCATAATTTCGTCGCGGCCATCACTTTCGGTAAAGCGGCGGCGTATATTTTCCAGATATGCTTTCAGGTACTCATAAGCATCGTCGTCGATAGTGACCGGATGCCCGCCTAAATTTATATTAAGTATCTTGTTCATCGTTTAAAATTTTATTGAATGATTTGAAGGATCGAACTAATCTTTGAGCAATGTCATATTGACGGAATGTACCAGTTGGTTCCAACTTTGAGATAAGTCGGAGAGGACTTGCCGGCCTGTATCCGTGGTTTTGAAATATTTGCGCGGTGGCCCCGAATTACTTTCGCGCCAGCTGTAATCCAGCAGGCTATCGTTTTTCAGCCGCGTGAGCAGCGGGTAGAGGGTACCTTCTACCACGATGAGGTCATTGCTTTTCAAACGAGCAATGATATCGCTGGGATACACCTCCTCATTGGCTGCAATGGCAAGGATACAGAGTTCCAAAACCCCCTTGCGCATCTGTGCTTTTGCGTTTTCTAAATCCATAATTTTAATATTCGATATACTATTTGATCGATATTCAAAAACAACCCAAGCGAAGAGTGCTATTATTGCTTGTTTGAATATTGTACCGCAAAGGTAAGGGTATTACTTGGTATTATGCAATACAAAGAACTAAAAATTTTACATTACTATCCAATAAAAGGTTCTATGCTTGATATAAGTTTTTGAAAATGAATTAATTATCTTTTTTGAGAAAATTAAAAAAAGTTGTACCTTTGCGGCCAATGCGATTGGGTTTTGTCATTTCCATACTATTATGCTGGGTGTTTTACACCGCTTCAGGGCAGTCCGCAGTAGCGGGTAATCCTTTTGAAGTAGCGAGCCGTTTGCCAGCGGGTTCGTTGGATAGTGTGGGTGTATCGGCAGGCATGTCCAATCCATTTGATGTAGTGCCGCACCGTGCTCCGGGTATATCAAAGGCAATGGAAGGAGCAACAGCCAATACCAAGAAAGAAGCAAAGTCGATTCATTTACCCAAAGGCAATACGATTCCTAAATCTTTTGTTTTTGGTGTTTTGGTGCTGTTTCTTACTTTTTTCACGTTGGCAGTTGGGAGCAACAGAAGTATTTTGCTCAAGGCTTGGCGTAGTTTTTTGAGTTCTAATGCTTTGAATATTGCCCAAAGGGAGGCCTCTGGTTTTTCGGGCACTTCGCCTTATTTATTCTTGTATATTAATTTTTTATTAAACGCAGGTGTATTTGCTTATTTGATCGTTCAGTCGCTGAATAGTGATGGCTCGCTCAATAACTACGCTGTGTTTTTCTTATGCTTATTGGGGGCAATAGTTGTCTTTTTTGGCAAACATCTAACAATTTTACTATTGTCGTCGTTGTTTCCGAACATTGCTGCTGATCTGGATAAGTATAATTTTTTGCTCATTGCATTTAGTTGTGTATTGGGTTTTTTCCTGATACCCTTCAATTTTGTAATTGCCTTTGCGGGAACTCAAAACTGGCAGTTTTTTGTTACGCTTTGGCTGATAGCGTTGGCAGGAATATTTATTATATACGGTGTATTTAGAGCATTTTCCTTGGGTACAAAATATTTATTTGGTTATCCATTGCATTTTTTGCTGTACCTTTGCGCCGCAGAAGTAATACCTGTCATGTTGCTCATCAAATTATTGCGCTAGTGATAGCCTTTAATGGGGTGGACAACAAAAACCTTATTCTTTTTATTTAACCTGACAAATTCACAAAACTTTTATCCCGAATGTCTGCTACTACCGCTGCACAATTTCAGGAATCACATCCGATGACGCGCGTTCAAAACATTCTGATCTCGCAGGCCGTACCTGCGCAACGCACCCAGTACGACGACTTGGAAAAGAGGTTCGGCGTAAAAATCGACTTCATTCCATTTGTAACGCTTGAAGGTTTGACAGAAAAAGAGTATCGTAAAAATCGCGTTTACCCCAACGATTATACGGCAATTATTTTTACCAGCCGTCATTCCATCGATCATTTTTTCCGCCTTTGCGCCGAAATGCGGCTCAAAATGTCGGAAGAAATGAAGTATTTCTGTTCTACAGAAGCGATTGCTAATTATTTACAGAAGTACATTAATTTTCGCAAGCGCAAGGTGTTTAATGCTACCCGTTCAATCACGGAACTAAAATCTTATATCCTCAAAAATAAAGAGGAAAAGTTTTATCTTCCTTGTAGCGATCAGGGTAATCCGGAGGTAACTAAGTTTTTTAAAGAATTGAATGTACCACTCCAAGAGGCGGTTATGTACCGCAATGTGAACAATGATTTGAGTAATTTGGCAGATGTAAAATACGATATTATTTCGTTTTTTACAGCCTTAGAAATCAAATCTATTTTTGAGCAATTCCCTGATTTTAAACAGGAAGATCGTCGTATTTGCGTCTTTGGTACCGCCGCACTTAAAGCAGTGGACGAACGCGGTATGACAGTGAATATTCAGGCAGGAACACCCGAAGCACCCTCTATTGCAGTGGCTTTGGAGAATTATTTGAGGAAATCAAACGCTTAGTTTTTTACTTGCGTTTTTAGTTTAAAATGAAAAGGGGCTTGGTCGTTGTGATCAAGCCCCTTTTTCTTTTCGGTCACTTCGGCTTCGCTCAGTGACCAAGCAGCGAAGCCGAAATGGTCATTGAGCGAAGCCGAAATGCTATTTTACCTGCAATGCAGTAATCACATTGCTCGTCCGTTCTTCATAGTAACCCACTACTGTTTTGCCATTGGCGGTTACAATTTGTGGGGTAATAAAAAATGGGAATTTATAGGTAATTTCTTCTTCGGTTACGATGTATAATTCCCCTGGTGTATCTCCGGTAGTGGCTTCCGCTGCATTGCTGAGGATGCCAGTAACTGTTTTTGTATCTTCACTCGCCCCTATTTCCCCTTCATTCAGCAGGGAGTTTCCAGCAAGTCTTAGGTCTAGTAGCGCATTGGTGATCGTACTGTTGTACTCAAAAGACACGTACTTCCCTACTGCTGCTGAAAGGGTTTTCGCATTAACGGATTTTACTTCTTCTACATTGATGCTAAAGTATTCCGTAAATCCCCTTTCAGGAAACTCAATGGTTAATGTGAAAAATGGATAACCGCTGTCTTCTACGTTTTTGAGCAAACCAAATTCTTTGATATGTTGGTTTTTAGTAGTTTCGGTAACTACTGTACTGTAACTATTCGGCGTCCAACTCATCCCGCAAAAGGAAAGTAAAACGATCATAAATTTGTTAACTAATGACATGTCTAATTTTAATAGTAAATAATGTGAAAACTATGATTTATTTCGGTGTTTTGTAATAGACATTATATAGCATTAGAGTCGTAATGCTGAAATAAATCGCCGCAAATATCCATACAAACCATTAAACTTAAGTTAGGTTGTATTGTAAATTAAACACAATTTTAATTTACAATACAAGAGCCACCCCGAAAACTCGAGATGGCTCCTGTATTATTACTGCTTATAACGATAGCATATTACTATAGTTCTTGCAACGGAATTGGAAACACTTCGTGCACAATATCACCTGCGCGGTCTTTAGGGATTTGATCCAAACGACCCAAACGACGCATATCTAACCAATAATGGCCTTCGCCAAAGAGCGAGTAACGACGCTGTTTTACCACTTCATCCAGCAATGCAGCATCGGTAGTGGCACCACTATAATTGGGTAAGCCAGCACCATTGCGTACTGTATTGATTGCAGCCGCAGCGGCAGCATTATCGGAGCCAATATTTGCTTCGGCATACATCAGCAATAGTTCTTCATTGCGGATAATGGCCACTGGTGTTAACTGATCGTCGAAAATAGCGACTTGCTGCGTACCATTCAAACCATCTAATGATACAGGAATGGTTACTTCTGCTGGATCAAAATCGCGGATTTTTGTACTCACGCGCTGATCGCCAGCCTCTGCATCGCCGGGCCATGACGGATGTACGGTATAAACTTCTTTGTCCCGCACTACAAAAAGCGGATTGCGCTCATCGTTGCCACCTAAACCAAAAATATGGTAAATACCATTATCCAACCCACCTGCTAAATCCAAAAAAGAAGCCGCCAACGCTGCTTTCATTTTTGCTTTGTCGCCTTGATACATCGCTACGCGTGCGGCTAAAGCGCGGTTGAACTTGCTTAATCCCGCAGGTGTATCAAAACCCGCGAAACCACTCGATAATTTGATAGACAAATCAGGTCCTGCCGCATTTAAAGCAGTATTGGCTTCGTCCAAAAGTTGCGCTACACCCGCCAAACCCGTATTGTAATCCACTAACGGCCCCAATTTATTAGGATCAACGACATCCAAGCGACATGATTTGTGGCGGTTTAGGATCATTAAAAGATGGTAAGCCTCCAGTGTTTTTGCAAAACCAATAATACCACCTTTTTGAGCATCAGTAAGGCCAGCCCTCGATTTTTGAGTGGCATTGGTCAAAATAATGGCGTTACGGATTGTCCTGTATTGTGTGGCCCAGGAACGGGTGGTTAAGAATCCATTATTATCCAATGGCGAGCCTTGCGCACCTACTAATTCACCTGTAAATCGAGGATCGGTACCACGTAAGTCGTAGTATTCACGACCCACAATGGATATCGTCCAATAGTAGTACTCCATGTCAAAACGGAGCAAACTCTCTAAGCCGCTGGCGAGTAACTGAAGGTCGTCTAATGAAGCACCTTCTTCCAAACTGCTGATCGTAGGTGCGTTTGGATTAGGAATGGGGTCAATATTGCAAGCGGGAGCAAACAACATCATCGCTGATGCTAAACCGCCGATGAGTAAAGATTTTTTTATATTTTGCATGATTAATTATCTGTTTGTTATTAATACGTACAATAAAATTGATGTCCGATGACACCATTAGAATGTTGCATTAAAGTGAATATTGAAGGCTTTTGCAGCCGGGAATGGCGTTACTTCTACCGTATTGGCCAGTACATTATTACCAAAATTGGATACTTCTGGATCATAACTATTATAGGTAAAGATATTGATCAAATTACGGCCAGATACCCCAATGCGCAATTTTGCCTTTCCTTTAGTAACCGACATAGGCACGGTGTAAAACGCACCAATTTCGCGCAAACGCAAGTAACCCGCATCTTCAATCCAAGGGCCGGCATTACCTGCAAACCATGTATTGGTACGGTAATCGCCATTGACTTCCGTACCTGTTGGGTCGAGGGTTTTGTCGTCGTAATCCCAAGTAAGGCCACCCAAATCATACAATAAAGTGGATAAATTGATACCATCGCCACCCCTTTTATAGTGTACTAGGAAATTAAAATCAAAATTACCAAAAGCCATGCTATTGATAAACGACGTATTGAAATCGGGTTCGGCATTGCCATATACTTTAAGCGGACCTTCTTTGGTCGTACCTACAATTTGAGTAGCCGATTTGCCCTGTTCAATCCTATATTGACCCAAAGAAGCAGCAAAACCACCTACGTTAAAGGCTGGTACATCGAGGCGTGTAACTTCACTTCTATTTTTCCAGAAATTGATGACGCTGTTCCAAACAAATTTATCGGTTTTGATGGGCGTAATATCCAGCGATAATTCTATGCCTTTATTCACCATTGCGCCTGCGTTTTTAACCTGCGTCGTAAAACCTGAGGAGGTGGGTATTTGAGCGCGAATCAATAGGTCATCAATCTCCTTGTTGTAAAGCGTTATAGCAAGGTTAATCCGATTTTTTAGGAAACCAAAGTCAGCGCCATATTCCAATTCCGATTGGCGTTCTGGTTGGATATCCGCATTGCCCAATAATGCATTGGAATACAGACCAGATTGTGCACCAATACCCGTAGCATCGAATAAAGAGAAACGGTCATTAAAGCCAGGGAAACGACCAGATTGGCCATAAGCTACGCGTAGCTTTGCATTAGGTACCAGTTCTGTAAAATTCCAAAAACCAAATTTGTGCAGGTTGACGGCTAAGTTGGCTTTTGGATAATAATAAACCTTGTTTGGATCACCGTTATTGGATGATTTATCGGCACGGAAACCAATAGTACCTATAAATTGGTCGTTAAAAGTGATCTCTTCTTGGAATGCCAAACCTTTATCCCGCGCCACGGTTTCTACTTGCAGTACGCTGATATTTTTTGCTTGGCTCAAACTGGTTTGTGAACCATTCAACTGTGTACCATAAGTTTGTACTTGATTTTGGTTAAAATCCAATTGCTGAACACCCAAAGAGGTACGGAAAGAGGTTTTTGAATTGACAAAATAAGAATGCACTAAAAATGCCTCTAAATTGGTGTTTTTATTGATAGTAGAAGTATTTACTAAGGCTCCTTGCAAACTACCATCAGCGCGGAAATAGGAAATTTGTCGAGGGAAAATAACCGTATTGCGCTGTGCATAATTGTCCAAACCACCACGGAAAATCGCTTTTAGGTTGGATTTTTCAGAAGAAAACATCGTCCAATTCGCGGTAGCACCACCGATATAACGATTAACGGCCTCGCGGTTTGTGGTAATATTAACGGTTTCTAGGGCATTGGAACCCACAGAATTGAGTGCAGGATAGATACCATCGGCATTGGGCTGTAATTGTTCCCAAGGCTTGGTAAATGCGAGGGCATAACCCACTGTGGTATTGGTATTACTGTTATTGAAAAAACCGCGATCGGCAGAATTATTCGTAAAGAAATTTTGTACCGTAAAATCTAATTTACTATTCAAGCGGTGCGTCACATTGATACGGCCTGAGAAACGGTTATAACCTGTATTCAGAACGATACCCGTTTCATCTCTATAGGTACTACCAATAAAGAAGGTAGTGCGCTCGTCGCCGCCAGAAATACCCAAACGAGTGGTAGAAACAACACCTGTATTGCCATAAATGAGTTTTTCGTAATCGGTTGCGCCATTTTTTTCAAAACGAGCGCGTTCGGCAGCACCAAATACTTTTTCTACTTTGGCAGCATCCCAATCTCGGTCACCGAGTAGGCGTGTGGCTTGATTGAAACCTGTAGTTTGAGAAATGCTTACACGGGTTTTGCCGGCTTTACCTTTTTTAGTAGTGATGATTACAACACCACCTGCTGCCCGCGAGCCATAAATAGCCGCCGTAGAAGCCCCTTTCAATATCTCTATTGATTCGATATCCTCGGGATCAATATCCGCAGCGCGGTTAGAGGAGTCGTCTTGGTTGGAAGCGTTGCCACCTGCTGCCGCAGCGGAAACAAGGTTAGTACCCGACGAAATAGTAGAGTTGTCCAAATACACGCCATCAATAATGTACAAGGGCTGTTGGTCCAAAAACAACGAAGTGACACCACGCATACGAATAGACATACCGCCCCCGGGAGCACCGGAATTGGCACGAATTTCGGCACCTGTAAACTTACCATACATTGCGCCTTCCATTGTTTGCTGAGAGGTAACACCGGTCAATTGTGCAGCGGAGATAGAGGATACTGCATTGGCAGAATTGGAGCGTTTAACGGAAGTAGCCAAGCCGCTGATAATAATTTCGTCGAGTGACGACAATGATTCTCCAAGGGTAATATCTGCCTTGGGTGCAGTGCTACTTACCTCCGCAACACCGGTTTCAAACCCCGTATAAGTAACGGTAAGTGTGGCCGTGTTACGAGGACAACGCAGTGTGTAATTACCATTTACATCGGTAACAGTACCAATTGTTGTGCCTTTAATGGCAACAGTAGCACCAATAAGTGCTTCGCCACGATCGTCTTTGACGGTGCCCGAGGCGGTAAATTGGGCTTGGATAGTGCCTAACCCGAGTAATAGTAGTACCGTGGTGAGTACTAGTTTTTGCATACAATACTTCATAAATAAAATAGATTAAGTGAATATAATAAAAATAAGAAATCAAGGAATAGAAGAAATGACTTTACGATAGTCGATACAAATGAACAAAAAGGAATCGAAAAGAATGACACCTTTTACACAGTTCTTGCAAGAAAATTATTAAAACAAAATTTATGCGACAGTTTAGATGGATTAGGGGGTTTTTTTAGAATATTATTCTGTTAAAAATACAGAATAATACACATAAGAAATGAAAAAATGAAAATATAAAGTAGATGATTCTTAGACAAACAGTATTTTTTAATCTAAAATGGCCGTACACATCTAGTATAAAAAATAGCACTTGTTTGAGCATTTCTGATTAGAAACGCCAAACAAGTGCTACCGTTTTTTTAATAGACTATTTGTTATGAAAAACGTATTACTCTTTTACTACACTTACTACTTTAGTTCGGCCTTTATCGGTTTGTAACCACGTGAAATAAATACCACTGTGTAGGTTTTCACCGAGTGTTACGGTAGTTTGACCCGCCGATAAGGATTTGGTTTGTACAATTTGTCCGAGTGTATTGGTCACTATGGCCATACCGTTGTCTGTATCCAGCGTGTAGTTGAGTATGAAATTATTGCTAAAAGGATTAGGTTGTACTAAAAGCGATGCATCTACAAAAATATCTTGAGTGCTGCTGGTACCATCAATGATTTCAAAAGCATCAAAAGCACCTTCGGTAACAACAAATTCGGTAGTAGGTGCTTCATTTACAACCACTCTTAGGCGCATATTATTAGTCAATGGCAAATTAGGTGGTACTGTCACTGTAAAAGTTTTCCACCCTGAATCAAAAGAAGAAGTGCGGGTATGGATCGATTTTTCAGTGCTACCATTGCTCATAAATACTTGAAACTGATTGGTGGTAAACACCTGACTGGAGGTAATACTAATAAATGCATTAGAGAAACGTACTTTAGGTTGTACATAACCCGTCAAATCCATTACAGGCGAAGTAAGTACTGAATTACCCGAAAAGACATCGTCATCTGTAAAATCAACACCTTGGTTTCCTGTAATATAGCAATCTTGACCAAGATCGGTGGGTGCATCAAACTCCGGAGAAAGGAAAAAACCCTGTACGTCAAAACCAACGGGTTCGCCGAGTTCAAAGATACCTTGGGTAGAGGTGCCGCTAGCCGTCCAACCTTGATCCACCACAAAATCGTCTTGGTAACCCTTTGGAAGGATAAGCGTCACGGAGGTACTGCTATTGATGGTTTGGTTGGCTAGTTCTACGTTTTTATAGCCCCATTTACCCGCATAAATCGAGTAGGTAGAGGATAAAATACTGGGTATCGTGAAGTTCCCATTTGCATCTGCTACGGTTTTATAATCGGCTTCCGATTCCTGAATACGTATTTTTGCATCGGGAATAGCATTGCCAGATTCATCTTTCACCGTTCCCGTGATCGTGACAGTTGGAGCGGGTTGTAACTCAAAATCTTTGATAAATACCTCACCTGCAACCAGTTGGACTGCAATGGTTTGATCGATATATCCAAGTTTAGAGCATTTAACGATCACTTGTCCAGAACCAGAATAACCCGATTTGTATAAGCCTTGGTTATTACTAAAGGTTTGATCCACAGGATTTATAGTAGTCAATTCCACTTTGGCATTAGGGATAGATAAACCAGTAGAGGCATCTATTACTTTTCCTTCCAAGTAGCTAGCACGGACATAAGTGGGAGAAAGGATATATATTTTACCCGGATCGATATTAGATACGACCAAATTACCCGATGGTAAATAAGGATATACGCCCCATGCGCCATCAAAACCAGCCCCACTTTCTGGATAGGTATCGTACCAACCAGTTTGCACTATATTTTCGGGACGGGTACAATCTACAATATTCACACCATCGCGGTACCAAGCGGTAATGGCATAATCGCCTTTCACATACGTATTGTGTCCCACTGATCCGCTACCGGGAGTGCATTGTAGGCGATCCAATTCTTTTATATCACCCAGGTCACTGATATCGTACATAGTGAGGTACGAATTGGGCGTTTCGTCGGTGGTAAGGATATGCTTGCGGTCTTTGGTTATCCAGGTATTATGAGTGAAGGTAGTGGGGGTTGGCTGAGTGGCCAATACAACAGGATTGGCCTTATCGGTCATATCGATCACCGAAAAATATCCATCACTAATATGGCTGCCATAAAGCGTATCATTATCGGCATAGCCATCGTGGATATAATTTACATCATACCTACCTGCGTATTTTGGGTTATATGGATCGGCAAGGCTACAAACAATGGCACCACCTTGGCCAATATTGGAGCCATACAAATATATAAATCCTTTGGTGGTGTCTATCTGTAAGGCGTGTATGGTTTGTAGTTGATTATTAATAACGCCATCGCCATAATAGCGATAATTGGGCAATGTTGTACTGGCGGGTAGTGGTGAAAGATCGATAATTTGAAGCCCTCCACCAGCACCTTCGGTGGTAATATAGGCAATATTTTTATATACCCGAATTTCCTTCCAAAGGCTAGTGACATAAGGAAAGGATGCAACTAAGATGGGCGTAGTAGGATCGGTTACATCTACAATATGGGTTTTGATCGAACCACCAACTAGGGCGTATTCTTTTCCGTCTTTGGCAAATCCGTAAATATTGGCTACGGTTTCGCCGGGGAATGACATTTCCGACTTGAAGTCAATATTGAAATTTTGGGCGGTCAGTGAGGTGAAAAAAAGGGCAAAAAGTGCAATAAATAGTTGTTTCATGCTTATAAAATGTTTATTTGTTTGACACAATGAAAAAGTGATTCGTTTTTTTTGTATTTTGAACAGGGCTTATTGTGTATAATTGAGACAAAGATGTGCCTGCCCGAAAACAAGTTCAGATTTATTCGGACGAAGTCTCGAAAATCATGGATGAGATTTAGGATTTAAAGACTGAATTGTAGGTAGGGGGTGATGTTTTATTGCGAATCAAATCCTGTCAATTAAGTTTGCTGGATTTCGATTTACTAAATTAAAATTTAAATCAAAGCAACAAGTTTCTGTACCGCTAAAATTAGTTACCAATAATTGTTTTACAGCAATATGATTGTGAAATAAATTATACCAAACTGACCAAAAGCCATAGCCTTTTGCTAACTCTAGAACAGTATGTGCATCAATACAACGCATTTCATATTTTGTCAAGTTTCTTTTTGCAATTTCCCACACTTCTCTTCTTCTATCCCACCTTTTATCTTTTGGCAGGTGGAGAATGTGATGTAACAATAAATTGTATGCTAGGGAAAGCGTTTTTTAAATCCTTTACTACATGCATTTGCCAATTGGGGTGGAGGTGCATATCCAATTCATCAATCAATACAATACCTTCGGTTTCTTTAACGGCCTTTTCGCCTTTAAAGCCATTTAGAATGACACACCTAAAGGCTAATTCCGCCACTAAATTTAGCATTGCTTTTAATCCATCACTCATATTTGAATGAAGGGTTTTACCAATGGTATGGTGGTCAATAATTACTTCCGCTTCTTTTTCTTCTTCCATTCCTCTGCCTCCGCTATTTCCTGCATCACTGCTTTCCACTTATCGGGTCGATCTTCATTAAGATCAATGGTTTCTTGATATTCGCCTCTGGAAATCTCCAAAACTTTGATGGGTTTCGTAATAAATGTTTCAATTTCTTGGAGCATTGGGCGTTCTTCGGTGCTGCAAAAAGATATGGCGCGGCCTTTTTTCTCACCACGCCCTGTTCGACCAACACGGTGTACATAGTTCTCGGCTTCATCGGGCAAATCGTAGTTCACCACAAAATCAATATCGGGAATATCTATACCGCGCGCGCTTACATCCGTAGCGATGAGGATACGAACTGTATTTGCTCGGAATTTTTGTAACACATCAATCCGTTCGCGTTGGTCTTTATCGCCATGTATCGTAACACTTTGTATTTCAGAGCGTTCGAGTACTTTGAACACGCGTTCGGCGCGGACTTTAGTGCGTACAAAAATGAGGATTTTGCTATCTGGATTTTCTTCCACCAATCGGATAAGAAAAAAACGTTTGTCGTCCATTTCCACAAAAGCCACCGAGTGTGTTACGTTTTTTGCAACAGGGTCTTTGGGCGAAATTTGGATACGAATGGCATTCTTAACCAACGAATAGGCCAGTTTTTTGATATTTTCGTTGATCGTAGCCGAGAAAAACAAGGTTTGTCGGTTGCGCGGCAAAAACTTGATCGCGTCTTGTATGTCTTTAATAAAACCCAAATCGAGCATTCGATCGGCTTCGTCCAATACCAAAATTTGCACCCGATCCAAATGCAAATGCCCTTGGCTCACCAGATCGAACATGCGCCCGGGAGTCGTGACTAAAATATCCACACCTGTTTCCAAACGGGCTATCTGTGGGTCTTGCTCTACGCCTCCATATAGGCTCAATGTCTTAATTTTGAGTCCTTTCCCTATTTTGTCAAAAACCGCCGTAATTTGGAGTGCCAATTCACGGGTTGGTACCATCACCACACATTTGATACCGTCCATTTTGCGGCTTTTCTTTTGCTCGCTCAATAAGTGCAAAACAGGGATAACAAATGCAGCCGTTTTGCCAGTACCCGTTTGAGCAATGGCCAGTACATCTTCGCCTTTTAGAATGGGCGTTAGGGCTTTAAATTGTATATCCGTAGGGCGTACAATGCCCATGCTATCCAAATTACGCTTTATTTCCGGCGCAATACCTCTATATTCTTCAAATTTCATTTATCACTGCTTTATTTTAAGTATTTGGGCACAATTAATTATGTCCAAGTACTTACCAGTTATTTTATCGGTTCAGCACAACCAATTTCCCGGTTGCAATCCATCCTTCACCCATAATTTTCACAAGGTACATACCTTCTGCCCAATTTGAAGCATCTACAGCCCAAGTATTTTGCCCCTCGGGTACAATGCCTTGTTTTACCAAGCGCCCGCCGAGATCGTACAACTGCCACTGTTGAGGCTGTACGCCTGTTGTGCTGATATTAAATATGCCATTTGCCGGATTGGGCGCAACCTTTACGGCGCCGTTTAAAACCACCTCATTTGTTCCAGAGGAGCAAGGCGAGTTTTGCCGACCAGGTGTACCAAAACCACAACTTGCAGCCCAGTTTTGAGGCACATTCAAATCTGTAAATGGCGCACGCAATTCCAAGGTGGGGCCTTGTCCATCGGGTTCGAGTGGCCAAGGTGCGGCATCATTGTAAAACATGGAAAGTACAATGTCTTTATTTTGGTCAAACAGGCGCACGAGGTCGCCATTACCACTCAAACCAAATTCAAATGGCCCAACTTTATTGGGTACTGCACCTCCTGGATGCACATCGGTGAATAGGAATAAATCGCTATAAAATACGATAAAACTATCTTTTTTGACCATCGTTCCATTGGGCATTGTGAAGCGTAGGGTATCGTTTCGGTCGCGCAATTGCCAACCGCTTAGGTTAACATCTTGCCCGCTGCGGTTCCATATTTCTACCCAATCGCCTGCATCACCAAAATTGGAGGAGCGGTAATTGATTTCGTTAAAAAACAATGGTTCATTACAAGGCGTATTGGCTACGCCCGGAGAACCACCCATACAGCCGTCTTTCCAACGGGTTGGATCGAGTAAATTGGTATTATTATTCAATACCTTGTTTTCTAAGGTGCGTCCATGCCCGTCGGCGCATTGTGGCCAAGGCAATGCATCCAGAAAACCAATGCGCAACACAGTTGCGCCGCTTGCGTCCAATAGTCGGATGGTATCACCGTTATTACCCAAAGCGATACCTGTTGGCCCAATTACGTTGGAAACATTAGGAAAAATACCTTTAAACTGTACTATGTTATCAGAAAGCACCAAGTAGCCATTAGCAGGGATCGTAGTATTGGCTGGTATGTTAAAGAAGGTGGTAAGCCCTTCTTCCTGCAATCGGAATCCACCGATATTGGCGGCGGAACTACCATAATTATGCAATTCAATCCAGTTGCCCGATGCTTTGGTGGGGTGCGAATTATAATTGATTTCGCTACAGGTGATATCGGGTGCTTCGTTATTTTGTTGCTGTAATTTGTTGCTGGTTGCTGGATTTGGGTGGATTTGAGTTTGAGCGTTAGCGCAAAAAAGAATTAGAAAAAAAAATAATGCGCTTAATGTAGTTTTGAGCATAAATATCTGTAATTAGGAACTAAAAAATCAAAATAAAGGGGCTAAGATAGAGATTATTTTGCTAGGGGTAAATTTTAATTTTGCGATGCAATATCGTATTGTTTTTTATTTCTACATTAATTACGGCGTATTTATACGAAGAGTAGAGACGTTGCGGCGCAACGTCTCTACGAATAAATTCACAAAAATTTAATTTATTGCTTTACAACCTTAATTACTTTTGCCTCTCCTTTTGCGGTGTTCATTTGCAAAAAGTAAACACCGGAAGCAAGGCCAGCAGTATTCATTTGAGTCGCATTGATGCCTTTTTGAAGCATAATATTATTGTTCCGCACGAGTTGTCCCATACTGTTGCGAAGGGCTACAGTAGCATCGCCGGTTGTAGTACTTTCGAAACGAACTGCAAGTAGATCGTTGACAGGATTCGGGAATGCCTGCATGGAAATCACCGCTTCGGGTTCTTCGGCACTACTAATCACCGATGATAAACCAAGTGTGGTATTACTTGGTATAAGTCCATTGAAAGGATTCTCTGTATCCACATCAAATATAATGATGCTATTACACGAATCGCTAGTAATTGTCAATGAAACGGAGTACAATCCTTCATTCATATAGGTATGGAATGGGTTTTGCTCTGTGCTGGTTGCGCCATCGCCAAAATCCCAAGCCCATGATGTAATTGGCGTTGGAGCATAAGACATATCTAAAAAGAAGAAGCCTGTTCCTGTGCTATCTGGTATCGGCATAAAAAGTGCCTGACAATTAGGTTCTACCCATGCATAGTTACCAGCATATACCTGCATATTAATTATGCTTTCGCAACCATCAATTGTATGGATGTGAAGCGTTACATCATACAAACCTTCTTGTGCGTAGGTATGTGTAACAATTGGCCCGTTTGTCGAAGTGGTGCCATCGCCGAAATTCCACTCCCAGTCGATTACTGTACCTAGCGATACATCTTCAAAAGTCAGGGTTAGAGGATCATTACCACCGGCAGTCAACCCATAATTTGCCCAAAACATTGCTTGGCAGCCATAGTAAAATGTGTCAATCGGGCACCATATACTATCACCAAAAGCAAAAACAATATTGGAAGAATGAGCGATACAACTATCTGCTGAAATTGTGGTGAGCAATACATTATACAAACCAGGGCTGGTATATGTATGACTGGGCAATGGGTCGTTACTTATGGTGCCGTCGCCAAAATCCCAACTGTACGCAACTGCGGGTAAATTATTAATTGAAAAATGATATGACTCAAAACTATAAGTATATGGATCGGTTTGATTGTAGAAAAAATAGTTACTACAATCTGGTGCTAATGGAAAGGAATCGCAAAAAGTAAAATTGGCTACCGCTGTTCCATTTATGATTGGGGCTTCTATGGTAGTATAAATAAAAAGTACGTCACAATAGTCAAAGGTACCCACCTCTACAAAAGAAAGTGATACAGGCACTTGTACAGCAAGTGAATAAAACCCATTCGGATCGGTTACTGCCTGACTAGCGACCACACCTAGAACATTAATGTCTATTGGATAAAAAGGGATAGGTTGCCCGCTGAGTGTGGTGACTGTACCAGATACTTCTACCAATTGAGTAGGTTCGGCAAGCACCTGTAATATAACAGCAGTAGTGCAATTCGTACTAGTTGCAGTAACAATAACGGTGTAGTAACCCGGCTGCGCATAGGTATGGGTAGGGTTTTGACCAGTCCCAGTTGTGCCATCGCCAAAATCCCAGGTGTAAGTAAATACCGCACTGCTGTCGCTATAGTCGATAGCGGTTGTACTAAAGGCAACAGTACTACCACTCACTAGGCTATAATTGGTACTTAAAAAGAAGCAATTATTAGGCGTACATGATGGTATTTCAAAATCAATTACGGCTTGGTAACCAAGCCCGGGGACTAAATTGACTGGAGTGGAATTAGAATTGGAAATCCCGCAATTATCAGAAATGTTTGCAACTGCATTGAACGGGGCATTTACATTACCATTGTATTGAACATCTACGGTATAATCGCCATTAGCATCTGTTATACCAAACCCAAATGCAGAGGAGTCCTCTAAAATATAGGCAAAAACGAAATTCCCAACTAAGGGTTCATTTGTATCTAAATCCCGCACTTGGCCGGATATAGTTACATTCACAGCACCGACAATCCAGGCGGAGCAGAGCAAAAGACCGAGAAAAAGTAATTTTTTCATAATTTATTTATTTATTTATTTGTGTGTGTGTTTATTTATTTGTGTATGTGTTTATTTATTTGTTTTTTTACTATTCATATGCTGTCCAAATTCCCGTAGGGAAGTATGTTGTTTTCTGCGTTTTTTCACATAAAATCCCTACAGGATTTGGACTATTTATCCTATAAACATATATTCGCTACGGGAATTCTGGGGCGACTGTATAGTTGCAATTTTTTATAATTAATTGTGTCCAAATACTTAACCCAAAACCATCACATTTTGAAAATAGTACGCCTTTCTATAACGTTACCTACGGCAATCTCGCAGATATATAAACCATTAGGCATCGGCGGTAATACCCATTTTATTTCAGTTTGTTCTGGTTCATAAGTTGTTACAAGCCGTCCCGTCATATCAAATAACCGAATCGTGTGAATAGTCTCTGGAGCACTTAGGTATAAAAAATCTTTGGCAGGATTAGGTGCTATTGTAAGATGGTTTGTACTAGGCAAATTACTTCCCGATAAAACTTCGGGCTGCATTTGTAGTACCAAAGTATCTCCGGCCACTGCTGTTTCATTTCCAAAGCGATCAATCAACCGAATATTATCAATAATTATTTTGATTTCTGGCTGGTGTACAGTAACCACATTATCAATGATAATAAACTCAAAAACACCAATAGACCCATGACCCGACTGGTTATTCCTGTCTGTACGTACCCATCCCACATCCAATCGGCTGTTCGATGCTCGGTACGTTGAAAATATTCGGTCATTATCAGGGTTAATCCACGATAATCCGTCAAAATTAATTTTTACTTGATCTACATCCATCAAAGTGGAATCTAATTGAATAGAAAATGCAATACCATAAAAATTATCGATTGGCAATGCTGCTGTGCCTAATAAAATGGGTATAGAAAGGTTATTGCCTGGCGCATATATGCCATTTGCGACGGTATGGTCAAAGGCCAGCGGTGCGTCCACACCCTGCACCCCAATCGGATACACATCGGGTGTAGGCGTGCCATGTATTTTGCCATAATGTACGTAAATGGGAAATGCATCATAAACAAAATTGATTAAGCCATCACCATTGCAATCAGCGTAAGCAAGATTGAGGCCGTTGGCAAAGTTCAAGTTCCAAGGTGTTGCGGTTTGTGCTAACCAATTTGAATTTACAGTGCTACGTACCGGACCAAAGAAATTGTAAGCAAGTCCTAATTGTAATAAGTCATTGTTATTCACAATGCCATTATTATTTGCATCGCCAGGCCAAACAACAAAAGGCGTTTGACTCCTTACTGTAAGTAAAGAGCATAGTAGTAATAAAAGGAGTAGATTTTGTTTATGCTTATTCATAGTTTATTTTAGTTGCACTCTTATGACGATACAAAAGTGTAGCAAGATAGTTGGGTGAATAATACTTTTAAAAGCCATAATCAGAAAAAAATAAAAAATTGTACCGTAAAAAAAGATAAAAAAAATAGAAATAAAATGGTTATTATAGCAAAATATTGATTTTAAGGCAACTGAAACTATGTTAAAATATGCCAATAATCAAAAAAAAATAATTTTTTATTTTTCCAGAATACCTATATTTGTCCAGAAAAAAAATAAGTTTAACATATTTTGAATGGATAAAAGTAAACTATTCGCCTTGCTCGCCACGTTTTCTAATATGGAATGGAAGCATTTTTTGATGTATCTTGAATCCCCTTACCTAAATAAGGAACCCAAACTATGCTCCATAGGGATTTGGCTGTTTAATAATAAGGAAAGATTGGGCAGTTTGAAGCGAACAGAAATAACACCAATGGTACACCTGAATCCCAAACAGATTAACTATACGTTTTCATGGTTGTATCATGCTGGACTACAGTTTTTAGCGTTGGAAAAAATGCGCTCGAATCCAATCCCTTCCGAAATAGTGGTTGCCGCTGTGCTGGGAGAACGGGGATTGGAAAAACAGTTTGATTTTCAGATTGCGCGTACCCATCGAATATTACAAGAACTTCCTGCTAAAGATGCCCATTATTGGCAACTCAACTATAACCTGAATAATTTGGAAGGCGTACAATTTGTAAGAAAAGGCGAACGCAAAACAAATCCATACCTGCAAAGCGGTTCGGATAGTTTGGATAAGTTTTATTTTTCAGAAAAACTACGTTATGCGTGTGGTATGATGAATGCCCAATCGATTGTGGCCTCCACATTTAATATCCATTTCGTAGTAGAAATTGTGTCTTTTTTGGAAACAACTCCCCACTGGCTCCACGAACCTTGTATAGCGGTCTATTATCATATTTGGAAACTTATGGTATTACCCGACGAAAGCCACCACCATTATCAATCGTTAAAAAACCTTATCCGCTCATCATCACACTGCTTTTCACAAGAAGAAAATGCTATTCATCTTGGTTTTGCACTTAATTTTTGCATACGGCAAATTAGAAATGTAAAAGAAGAATATGTGGCAGAAGCCCTACATTTATACGAAGAAGGTATTCAAAATAAGGCATTGCTCAATGACCAAATTTTGTCACCATGGCACTACAAGAATATCATCCGACTGGGATTGAGATCTGGCAGGTATGAGTGGACAGAGCAATTTATCATACATAAAAATACGCTCTTAGAGCATGAATACCAATCAAATGCGTTGCATTTTGGCTTTGCTGATCTGTATTTTTATACCAAACGATATGCACTAGCAAAGGAGCATATATCCCAAACGGATTTATCGGATATCTATAATAATTTGGATGCTAAAGAAATGTTAGCTAAAATCTATTACGAAACAGACGAAGACGACGCGCTATTTAGCCATTTACACGCCTTTCGTACTTTTTTAAGGCGTAATAAACTCGTTAGCGAACAAGTCAGGAAAGCATACCTTAATTTTTTAAAACTCTTGGAACAGAGTATCCACTATACACCCGATATGCTACAGCATCTTAAAGCAACCATAGAAAAAACCGAGCCACTCGTGGCCAAAAGTTGGTTGTTGGAAAAATGCAGATGATCTGTACTCTAATTATTTTTGCCCTTTTTTCGACATAATTTGCGGATCCAATTGCTGCGCCTTGGTATATAATTCCTGTGCTTTTGCCATATCTCCCGACATACGATACGCGGTACCTAGATCAAATACATTGCTCGCATTGGCGGGTTCAAGATCTACGGCTTTACTAAACCATTTAATCGCCTCTACGTGATTTTGACTTACACCAAACGCCACACCGAGCAAACGCGCTGTTTCCACATCTGTATTTTTATATTGCCATGCTTCTTGCAAATATTTCAAAGCAGTGGGCAGGTCACCGCGTTTCTCACCAGCATTTTTACCCGCTTCCCGCAGCGCAGTGGCCAAACTCTCTTTGAAAGCGGCTTTTTCTGGTTGCAATTTGACGGCCATCCGATAGTCGGCTACACTTTTGTCGTAGTTACCCGCAAGCAAGTGTGCGCCCCCACGGGAGACATACGCATCTGAATAGTCTTTATAAATCTCCAATGCTTTGTCCAAATGCGGAATTGCTTGCAGACTATATTCCTTTCGTTTGGCCTCGTCCGTTTCTACACGCGCCTTATCAAATAATACACCACCACAAGCATTTCGGATTTTTGCACTGTTAAATGAGGTGGTAAAATCAGTAAAAAACAATTTTTCATTAGTTTCCCAAGCCGGTACACGGCTAAAGGTTTTATAGGCATAAGCAGCACCTATTAAACCTGTAATGGCCAATGGGATCGTCAATTTTGCAATATCCCAAACCTTACCCGAACGCATAAAGCCCACAATAAAAGCCGCAGCAATAAGACAAAAACCCACCGATGGCATAAAGGCAAATCGCTCGCCCATGTGTGTACCTACAGGAAAGATCAAGTTGGATACTATACTTAATGTCAGCAAAAAATACAATATGCCAAAACCCACAATACTGCGTTCCTTAATACCTTTAATGGCATAATAAATCAATCCAGCATACACCACCAGCGTGCCCAATACCGCCGGATCTCCAAAACTCTTGATCGCAATATGATTGGGGTAGTAGTCGTGGGTAAGTGGGTGCGGAACGATTAAAAGCAGGATATATTTACCCAAAGTATAAATAATGGTCGCTATTTTTGCCCCAAAATCAATATGTGCCCAGCCGTTGCCAGTCCATTTGATATAGGGATTGTTCATTAATTCCAATGGCGCGCCACCAAATTTCCAATGCAAAATAGTACCACGAATAATAAAAAACACTAAAAAGCCTACAAATAAAGGCAATGTATGGCTAATCATTTTCCCAAAATCGGCACCACGAAATACCCACAGTGCCAGTGGGACAACCGCCAAATAAGTTACTGCATTTTCCTTCGACATACAGGCCAGAAAAAACACGATTGCGCCCATCCAGCCCCACTTGGCTTCGTTCGTATCGTAAGCCTTTACCGTGAGCCACAACGCGCCCAAACTACCCAATAAAGTAACGATTTCATCACAACCTTTTACATTGGCAACTACCTCTGTATGGATAGGGTGTACCGCAAAAAGCACCGTAGCGATCCAAGCGGTTAAGGCCGCATATCCTGTGCCAAATCTCGGCGCAATCAATGTCCGCAGCGTATGGTACAAGAGTACACAGGTCGCTGCAAAAAGCAAAACCGTAAGCAAGTGAAAAACAAAAGGATTTGGCCCCGCCAATTGGTGCAACAAAGCAAAAATAATTAATGTCAGTGGGCGATAACGTCCTCCCGAAACCAATTGCGCCTTACCTTCTACTTTAAAAAAGCCAAAAAAAGTATCTTTCGTGAGTATGCCTCCGATACCTTCTGCCCCTTTTTGGGTAAACATATTGTCGGTGATTACAATCGCGTCATCTTGAACAAATTGATGCCCTAAACTACCGATATACACCACAAATGCGATGGCAAAAATGACCAGGCTTTGCAAGCGGTAATTCGCAAAAAACTCAGGTACTGAAAAGTTGCCGTCTGCTGCCAAATTGGCCGTTACTAATTGTGTTGAATTATTACTGTTTAGGCTTTTATTGCCTGCTGTGGGTCGTGTTTTGGCCATAAAAATGGAATAGAATTGTATTTTGGGGCGAAAAGTACGGCGAATTGCTTACAATTAGTATGAGTTAACCTAAAATAGCGTTCTTCAATCTTGGACTGAATCATTAATATACTTTAAAATAAACGTATTATAGTCATCCCAACCGACCAATTCCCAACCTTTTGCCTCAAATACGGCAATCTCTTCGGGTGTTGGAAAGGTAAAATAAGCGGCATTTTCTGTGTTTTGCTGATGTGTATCAGGTCGGATTCCACTGTTGATTTTTTCAATGGCATCTAAAACCAAGTCCACACTGGCCGGGTACAAATGAAGGATATGCCAAAGCAATGATTTGTCGCGCTGAACGGCCATTTGCGAAAAGCCAATCACACCTCCAGTATCAATCGTATGGTCATCAATATAATGCAAGGTAGCCCCAATGGTGGTATCGCCATTCATCAACGCCCTAAAAACAGCCAATACACCCCGATAATTGGGCAAAATACCCGAGTGCAAATTGATAACGCCATATTTGGGAATGGACAAAAAGGATTTGCCAAAAATTTTACCATAGCGGATAGACAAGACCAAATCAGGTGCTAAACCGCCAAAATACTGGATCTGCTCCTCCGATTTTATATCATTGCAAGAGGTAATATCCACCTTGTAATGCCGCGATAATTCCGAAAAAGTGAGCAATTGCCCTTTGTTGAGCCGCACCTGTTTGTCTAGTTCGGGGAATAAAATGCCCATAGGCAATTCTTGCTCCAAAAACTTTAAAGTGCGCAACGCCTTGGGTGCAACTGTACTTTTGCCCACTTTATCCGATAAAAAAACAGAAATCTCGTGCTGCGGTGCTAAATGCGGCAACAGCAAATTGAGGATATAATTACTGGCTAAGTCGCGGTTGGAGAAAATTAGAAGGCGCATGATATTTTGATTTATAGTTGTTATTTAGATAAAAACTCGCCAGAATACCGTTTTGTTGCTTGCTTATCTTCATAAACGCACTGACCATTTACCCAAACCTTTAGTATCCCATCCGAAAGTGCTTGGGAAGACTGTACGCTGGAATTATCTTTTACAGTTGCTGGATCCAGCAGTACCAAATCGGCGAAATAACCGGGCGCAATGATACCACGCAGCGGAATGCCCGTCTGTGCGGCCGCCAAACTGGTCATTTTTTGTATCGCTGTTTCGAGGGACATGATCTTTTGTTCCCTTACATAATGCCCCAAAACCCTAGTAAACGAACCATACCCCCTCGGATGCCCGCCATTAGCACCATCCGAACAAATATTGGTATGCGACCAAGTCAGCAAATTGATCAAATCTTCATCCAGCATCGACTTACCCAAAATGGTTTCTACCCTGCCTACATCTGGGTGTTTTTGGCGAAATTCATCCGATAAAGCAATTAAAGCCATCAATGTTTGCGCCGGTGTCTCTTTGCGCAGGACTGCAATTTCAGCAATGGTTTTGCCTTGGTATTCCCTATTAGGCGCAAAAGTAGAGAGTATGGATTCGGAAGGTTCAAAAGTATGTTCTACGGCAAATTGAGCACTCACTGGATTGGTATAATCGGTTTTGGGGAATAATACTTTTAAAGTGCTGTTCCAAAAAAGGTAAGGGTAGCAATCAGCCGTAATATCAATGCCCTCGCTACGTGCAGATTCCAGTCTGGCGAGCAAACTTGGCGCAGTTCCCCAGTCGTCTTTCAGCGCAATTTTGATATGGGATATTTGTACAGGCAGTTTTGCTACGCGCCCAATATTGATAATCTCCTCAATCGCATCCCAAAGAGCCACATCTTCGCTGCGCAAATGACTGATATATCGGCCTTTCGCGTTCGCAGTAACCGCAGCCAATTGCAGTACTTCATCTTGCGTGGAAAAATAAGCACCTGCGTATTCCAAACCCGTAGAAAGCCCCAGCGAACCTTTTTCCATTTCGCTTTGTAACCAAGTTTTCATCTGGTCAATTTCTGCTTGCGTTGCTGGCCGCTCCAAATTTTTTTCTCCCATAGCCTTTTCCCGCAAGGTCGTTTGTCCGGTATAAGTAGCGACATTGATAGCAATAGGTTTATTTTTGATTTGCATTTTTATGCTATCAATCCAAGAGCCATAACCATCCTGTCCAGCAACGATGGTCGTTACGCCTTGGTTCAGGGCTGCCAAACCTTCAGGATACGACTCTAAACTGCCCTCCAAATGGCTGTGCGTATCAATAAATCCCGGGGTAAGTACTTTGCCGCCACCGTCGATCACTATTTCGTTGAGGTACGGTTCCAATGCCCCCACGTCTATTATTTTTTTGTCCATTATCCGCACATCGGCCTTGCGTGCGGGTGTCCCGGTTCCATCAATGACTTGTATATTGGTCATCAACTGTGTCGCTGGAAGCGTATAAGGTTTTCCTTCAAAAATCAGTTTTGCTACATTTCGACCGATACCCGCATTGCTGCTGCTTAGCACAATGAGTGTGCGGTTGTTTTTTACATCGCGGCAAATTTGGTTAACAAAACCGTTCCAACCACCCGAATGCTCGTATAATTCACCTTCTTTGGCAATAAACCACCCAAAACCATACGGATAAGTGGTGCCATTTTTGAGGTGTACAGGGCTTAATGCTGCTTGAATCGTGGCTTTTTTGACCAATTTTTCGGAATACCACACCTGCTCCCATTTCAAAAGATCCTCTACGGAAGAGTACATGTTGCCATCGCCCGTTACGCCATCGCAAGAGATGAGGTCGAATCTAGTTCGTTTACCGTTTTCCTCTTTAAAACCAACAACATGATTTTTGGGTGTATTAGGCATCAGTATATGGTACAAATAGGTGTCATTGAGTTGCAATGGAGTTGTGATATATTGGCGCATAAACTGTGCCGCTGACATTTTAGACACCCGTTCAATAATTGTACTGAGGAATACATAATTGGTATTGCAATACGCCCAACGCGCACTAGGTTCAAATTCCGATGGTGGTTTTACGCGGGCATACATTTGCACCAATGTTTCGTTTTGCAAAGTATCCAAAGTGCCTTTATACCGCAAAAAAACATCAAAATACTCCGGGATACCCGACGTGTGGGTCAGAAGGTGTCGTATGCTTACGCCCGGATAGGAGAGTTCTGGAAGGTATTTGCTGATCGGGTCGTCCAATTGTAGTTTTTGCTGCTCCGACAGGATCAAAATGCACATACTAAAAAACTGTTTCGACACCGAAGCCAAATTGAAGGCCGAGGTAGTGGTCAGCGGTTCATTGGTTTGGAAATCGGCCACGCCAAATGCTTTTTTATATACCGTTTTCCCTTGTTCGGCGTACAGTACCGTACCATTAAATTGGTGTATCTGGTGCAATTGTGTAAGTGCTTGATCCAGTTCTTTTGGAATGTCGTTTTTTTGCGCTTGAATATTAGTCCAAAAAAGAAGGACAACGAGTGTGAGCGTTAGTTTCTGCATATTTGTATGGATTTTGGTGTAAAGGAATGAAATTTAAATAAAAGTACAAATTTGTCGGCCTTATTTTGCCTCTATTTTCGTTATTCATCGGTTATTTAGCACCACTAAACACCCTCTTCATGCCTTAATAGTGACAAAATCGTCTCCCCAAATCTGTACCTTTATTTTAATCTCATTCCAAAGTTAGTTATTTTGTAAAATGTTTTATACAATTATTCTAAATTTGCCGCCTTATTAGCCATTCACAGCAAAGCATTCAAAAAATGACCTTCAATTTATCTGCCCAAAACTCCATTGCCAATCGTTTTATCGCCGAACTGCGCGATGTGGATATTCAACAAGATCGAATGCGTTTTAGGCGCAATTTAGAACGTATCGGCGAGATATTGGCTTATGAAATTAGTAAAAAAATGGATTACGAGCGGTACGAAGTAGAGACCCAATTGGGCGTAGATGAGACCCAATTGCCCGTTCAACGTGTTGTTTTGGCCACTATTTTGCGCGCTGGGCTGCCCTTTCACCAAGGGATGTTGAACTATTTTGACCAAGCAGATAACGCTTATATTTCCGCCTACCGCCGCCACAAGGCCGACGGCTCTTTTGAAATTCAATTGGATTATGTGGCTACCCCAAATTTGGACGATTGCATACTCATCCTCTGCGACCCGATGCTGGCCACTGGTGCGTCTCTTTTGGTGGCGATTGAACAATTGAAAAAATACGGTCAACCAGAAGCCATTCATATCGCGACGGTGATTGCAAGTAACGCCGGATTGGAAAATGTGCAAAAACACCACCCCGAAATATCCGTTTGGATGGGCGCATTGGACGCTGAACTGAACGACAAATCTTATATCATACCAGGTTTGGGCGATGCCGGAGATTTGGCTTTTGGAGAAAAGATGAATAAGTAACAGGAAGGGGAATATTAATCTTTTCAATTTCAATTACATTTGCCGCAATTACACACACAAGCATACCATGACAAAAACATTATCTATTATTCTTTTCATGCTCGCAGCAACTACTTTTTCAAGTGCTCAAACCAAACTCACCCCCGAACTCCTTTGGAAAATAGGCCGTGTGAACCTCGAGGACGTATCGCCCAATGGCCTTATGGCGGTGTATAGCGTCACCCGCTACGATGTGGCAGAGAATAAAAGTGCCAAAACCCTTTATGTCGTGCAGGTGGCTACGGGCGAAACCCGTGCGATCACGCCCGAAAACCTCAAATCTGGCGATGCTCAATTCACTTCTGATAATAAACGGGTTGGTTTCTTGCGCGGCGGCACTTTGTATGAAGTGGATATAGATGGTAAAAACGAAAAACGCATCAGCGAGTACGAAATGAACGGCTTTAAATACGCTCCTGATGGCCGTTATATCGTATATGCCCAAGATGTACAACTCGACAAAACACCCGCCGAGGTATATCCCGATATGGCAAAAACCAGTGCGCGTATTTCGGAGGGACTCAATTATCGGCATTGGGACAGCTGGCACGATTATAAGTACAGCCACCTGTTTTTAGCACAATATACCCCCGGCCAATTTGCTTCGGAGCCTACCGATTTGATGTATGGCGAGCGTTTCGACGCGCCGCTGGCACCGATGGGCGGTATGGAGCAGGTGCAAATCAGCCCTGATGGCCGTTTGGTGGCCTATACCTGTCGCAAACTCAACGGCACAGATGAGGCCAAAAGCACCAATGCTGATATTTATATTTATGAAATAGCATCGGGTAAAACGCTCAATCTTACACCCGAAAACCGTGGTTACGACCAAGACCCTATCTTTTCGCCCAATAGCCGCTATTTGGCGTGGACAAGCATGGAAACTGCCGGATACGAAGCCGATCGCCCGCGTTTGATGCTGTTAGATTTATCTACTCAATTGCGCGAAGAACTCACCGAAGACTGGAAATGGGAATGCCTCGGGCCACAATGGGCTACCGATAGCAAATCTTTGTACTTCACAAGTAGCAATGACTTTACGTACCAATTGCACAATATCACGGTGAATGATAAAAAGATCAAACGCATCACCGAAGGCAGGCACGATTACGGCCATATCAAAGTGGCTGGCGATGATGTGGTGGCCAGTAAAACAGCCATGGATGCGCCTGCCGAAATTTTTGTGATCAATACCAAAAAAGGAACAGCACGTCAACTTTCTTTTGCAACAAAAGACAATTGGGACAATATCACAAAAGGCAAAGTAGAACGCCGCACCATACGTACAACTGATGGCAAAACCATGAATGTATGGGTTGTGCTTCCGCCCGATTTTGATGCAAATAAAAAATATCCTGCTTTGTTATTGTGTCAAGGCGGACCACAATCGGCACTTAGTCAGTCGTTTTCGTACCGCTGGAACCTCCAACTAATGGCCAATAATGGTTATGTAGTGGTAGCACCTTGCAGGAGGGGAATGCCCGGTGGCCCCGAAGGTCAGGCTTGGAATGCGGCTATTAGCAAGGATTGGGGCGGACAAGCCATGAAAGACCTGCTTTCCGGTATTGATGATGTAAAAAAAGAACCCTGGGTAGATGCCAATCGACTTGGTGCTGTGGGAGCGAGTTTTGGCGGTTATTCTGTGTATTGGTTGGCAGGTAACCACGAAAAACGTTTCAAAGCGTTTATCAGCCATTGTGGTATGTTCAATAATACGAGTTGGTGGGGTACTACCGAGGAAATGTTCTTTGCCCAATATGATTTAGGTGTGGATTACTGGTCGCGCCCCAATGACGCGGCTTGGACAACCTTTAGTCCACATACTTATGTTAAAAAGTGGGATACACCGATCTTGGTGATCCACAACGAAAAAGATTTCCGTGTACCATTCAGCGAAGGTATGCAAGCCTTTCAAGCGGCTCAAATGCAGGGCATTCCAAGTAAAATGTTGTCGTTCCCCGATGAAGGCCACTGGATGCTAAAGCCGCAAAATAGTATTGTATGGCAGCGGGAGTTTTTTGGTTGGTTGGATCAATGGTTGAAGTAATGGTTTGTTTTTTAAAAGAGTAAACTTTTATTTTTGGTGAAATATTTTGAGTGTGCGACAAAATCGGGGCATAGCCTTGAAACTGGAAGAATGTCCTCTTTGTCCGGCATTAGTTTAGAATGAAATAAATGTCCTGCTCCGATTTTGTCCCGCACTCAAATAATAAAAATCCATGACTTCGGTGAAGTCCAACATTGGTAAAAATATTCGAATAAAAAAAGGCTGTTTCACAAGCATTACTTATGAAACAGCCTCTATAACTTAAACCTTAAAGATGGTGTAATTTTTATTGAGCAGCCTCAAATCGGCGGGCTACTTCATTCCAATTTACAACATTCCAAAATGCACCAATATAATCGGGGCGACGGTTTTGATAATTGAGGTAATATGCGTGTTCCCATACATCCAATCCAAGAATCGGCGTACCTTTTTTATCCGCCAAATCCATGAGTGGATTGTCTTGGTTGGGGGTAGAAGAAACAAACAATTTGCCATCAGCACCTACGCAAAGCCATGCCCAACCTGAACCAAAACGAGTAGCACCTGCTTGCGCAAATTGCTTTTTAAATTCGTCCAAAGAGCCGAAAGCCGCATTAATTGCATCTGCCAATTCGCCAGAAGGACTACCACCGCCATCAGCAGCCATTACCGTCCAAAACATGCTGTGGTTCCAGTGACCACCACCATTATTGCGCACTGCTGGCGACAATGTGCTCATAATCGCCATGAGTTCTTCAAGGGATTTATCTGCATTTTCGGTACCTTCTAAAGCCGCATTAAGGTTGTTGACATAAGCGGCATGGTGTTTCCCATGATGGATTTCCATCGTGCGCGAGTCGATATGTGGTTCAAGCGCAGTGGGCGCATAAGGGAGTTCGGGAAGCGTAAAAGCCATTTTTTATAATATTTATTTGACGTTTTGGGGTAAGGTTAAATGAAATAATACAGACATTAACCCAACTCAAAACACTTGTGAATGAATAGTTTTGGGTTTGGATAGCACATCCAAGTCCCAGTTATAGAAACAGGATTATGGAACAATTGTTGCACGTTGCTAGCATAATATAAGTTAATTTAAGGACTTATATCGCTCTATTTGCATCAAATTGCTCCAAATAATCGCCTACCCTGCGCAAAAATGAACCACCCAACATACCATCCACCACACGGTGGTCGTAACTGAGCGACAGGAACATCATTTGACGGATAGCGATGACATCACCGTATTCGGTTTCGATAACGGCTGGTTTTTTGCGGATGGCTCCTACCGCCATAATGGCTACTTGAGGTTGATTGATGATCGGTGTGCCCATTACATTGCCAAAAGTACCTACATTGGTCAGCGTAAACGTGCCGCCTTGAATTTCATCGGGTTTCAACTGGTTCAATCGCGCCCGTGAAGCAAGGCTATTTACTTGCTTTGTAAGTCCTGCCAAATTGAGTAAATCGGCGTTTTTAATCACTGGTACAATCAAATTACCCGAAGGCAATGCAGCCGCCATACCAATATTAACATCCTTTTTGATGATAATCTTGGTACCATCAATAGAACTATTTACCATCGGGAAATCTCGAATAGCACGCGCTACTGCTTCCACAAAAATGGGCGTAAACGTGATATTTTCACCGTACTGTTTTTTGTAATTGTCTTTTACCTTATTGCGCCAGTTCACCAAATTGGTCACATCTACCTCAACAAAAGAAGTGACGTGCGGGCTGGTATGCTTGCTCATCACCATGTGGTCGGCGATCAACTTACGCATCCGATCCATCTCTACGATTTCTACATTGCCGCTGATAGATACAGCTGCTGCCGGAGCAGGCATACTGGTCATTGGCGCTGGTGTTGTTGCGGGTGCTGGTGTCGCTGCAATAATAGTTGGTACAATCGGTTCCGCACCGCGCTGGGCAATATATCCAAGTAAATCGGCCTTAGTTAATCGGCCTTCGGCGCCAGACCCCGGTATCTGATCCAATTCGGATTGTGGAATACCTTCGGTTTTGGCCATATTACGCACCAGTGGTGAATAAAAACGATCACTAGCAGCGGCTACCGCAGGGGTGTGTTGAGGCACATAAGGTACTTCGGCTGCTACTTTGGGCGTACCGTTGGCTGTGGTGGTGGGCACATTTACGGCGGGAGAAGCGGCAGGCTGAGCGGCAGATGCCGCTGTTTCAATCACTGCAATGGCCACATTGATCGCCACGACATCGTTTTCTTGAAACAAAATTTCGACCAAAGTACCCGCGACTGGCGATGGCACTTCCGAATCTACTTTATCGGTGGCAATATCCAAAACTGGTTCGTCCAGTTCGATACTGTCACCTGGCTTTTTCCTCCATTTGAGGATGGTTGCCTCCATAATACTTTCGCCCATTTTGGGCATCACTAATTCTACACGAGCCATTATTTAATTACATATTTGGTAAGGTCTAATTTGATTTTAGTTTTTAAAAAACAAACTAGACGTAAAGCGGTGCAAATGTACGCTGATTCCACCATTTTTAGTTTTTGAACTTAGGTTTTTGGTGAAAATAACTTATGCCCGTTCCGTACCTTTGCCCTATTATGAAAAGAAACTTGTTCTATATCGCCATCATCCTATCCATTGGATTTGCTTGCCAGACTGATCGGCGCAATATCAAAGACTATTATTACCCTGTTTTAGACTTACAAAAGGGTAGTGTTTATGGGTACGAACTGAATGTAAACGGTCAAAAAACAACCGATTACTGGTATTTAATGGGGTTTGCTCGCGATAGCGGCTTGTTTTTGGCATCTACTAATTACGATAACCAATTTCAAATCAATCAGATTGTCCGCGAAAAAATGACAGAAAATGGTGCAATTGCCCGGAGCTATTACGTATATGAGCAGGACAGTGCCACGCAAAAAGCCATTCAAACCGAAGCGGTATTAAAATCACCCGATATTTTTCCATTTAGCGTAAAAGACTCGCTGGGTGTTTTTTTATTTAGTCTGTATTATAACCCAATGAACGAAATCCAGTCCAAAATCTATCTGATTCGCAACCGTCGATACTTGGGCGATGGCCCCGATTTTGAATGGAATGGAAAAAAATACGCGACCATCCGCATGGGTATCCGCGAAGCCATTGGCAATGAAGGAGAAGGTGCTGCCGAAATTGAGGGCGTAGGCGAAGAGTGGTACGCAAAAGGTATTGGATTGGTTTATTTTAAAAAGAAATATGGCGATAAAGGCGCTTTAATACGCGAATATCGCCTAAAAGAAATTATTTCTATGGATGAATTAATACAACGGGCAGGGGCGCAATGGAAAGGTTAGGGCTATAACCGAATCCCAACCCCTATTCTCAATAACGTCTCTACATTAGCGCCCATATCAAGTAAGGTCGTTCTTCTCGTTCCAAAGGGTAAGGATGGATCATCAATATCTCTAGTCACATAACTGATGGAGGCAAAACTGATCGCTGCGCTAAGATCAACGAGTACCCGATTGCCTATTCTTTTTTGAAGACGAGGAACAAATCCAAATCGAAATTTAGTATTGGCTTCCTGTTGTGGAAAAATTTCGTTGTTAGTAGAGTTTACTTTGGCTTTTTCCCATGAAAAACCGTACAAATACCCAAAATAAGCACCTCCTATTTTATCGTTGACGCAAACTGGTTTGCTAAATTCTGCTTGTGCCGTAAAATTACTTTCTTTATAGGTATTCCGGTATTGTTCCGTGCCTTGCTTTAATACAATATGCTCTGCTTCAATACCAATACGCCCTCCAATGGAATAGGATCGTATTTTTCCATCCTCTTTTTGCATCTGTAAGCCAATTTGGTAAATACCTGTTTGGAAATAATCATCCGAAATTAATTGTTTGTTATCGGTGCCAAAACCGTAATGCGGCGTTTTTATTACACCATAATTAAGCCCAAACATAATATGGCGTTCTTGTGCATGAAGCACGCAAGTATAGGCCACTAAAAGCAGCAATGTAGTAAAAATATTATTCGTCATAATTTAACCGTATTTTTGTAAGAATGATGCAAATACTATGCGTTTGGGTTGCCTACAAATCTTACGGTGCGCTACACCTTAGATTTTTACTAAATTTAGTTGACAATGAGGAAACTTACACTTCAGTGTACGCAACGCTTTGTGTTCTTTGTGGTGGAAAATTTACATGGAACTAGATTGTTCTTATCAAAATCACACCTCAAATTGCTCCAAAAAACCTTGCACCTCTGCCTTGAAACCCGCAGCATCGGTATCCAAAAAATCCACTTCCACAGGTAGTACTAATACTTGAATGCCATTTTGCCAAAAGAAATCTTGGTGCAACTCCAAGCGTGTGGCATCTTTTTCGGTGGTGATAATCACTTTCCTGTCCGAAGCAATCGCTTCAAAACGGCGTTTCATCTCGCTCAAATCACCGAGATCAAAAAAATGGTGGTCTTCGTGCTCAATAGTATGTACCGAATGGGCATTTTTACCCAAATAATTCAACAAATAGTCGGTATTCGCAATAGCACTAATCAACAGCATATCCGTATCCAGATCTAATGGCCGTTTTATATCGGGGCGGAGCATATCATAAGGCGTGCCGTAATTGTATTTACTAAAAAATACTTTTTGACGCGAATAAGGGTCAATTTCTGCCAGCATTGCGCGCTTTTGAGCAGCAGAAAGGTCGTCGGGGCATTTGGTAACAATGATAATATCGGCGCGTTGGTACGCAGAGCGCCATTCGCGCAATCGGCCCGACGGCAGTAACCAATCACGTGTAAATGGGTTAGAAAACTCGGTCAATAATATATTTAACCCCGGCGATACTGCTAAATGCTGGAAAGCATCATCGAGCAGAACTACTTGGGTATTTGGATAGTTTTTGATCAATTGCGGCACTCCCAATGCGCGGCTTTCGCTCACGGTAACTGGAATATTGGGGAATTTTTTCTTAAATTGCAAGGGTTCATCGCCTACATCGGTGGACTGGTCAAAAGGTAATACTTCGCGAAACCCTACTGTTTTTCGGCCATATCCGCGACTTAACACACCTACATCAATATACGAGTGTAACCAACGCATCAAGTACTCAATATGCGGTGATTTGCCAGTACCGCCTACCGATATATTACCCACCGAGATAACAGGTAGGCTAAATTTTACGCTTCGTAACGCCCCAACGCGGTACATCAGGTTGCGAGTGGAGATACCAAGACCATATAATAGAGATATGGGGGAGAGTAAAAAGCGAATTAATATATCATCTTTCATTGTTGTGTGCGGACTAAATAATTGCAGCGTATGGCTGTGCGGAGCGGACTACTTTAAAATTGAACATTTAAAATTATGAATGTTCAATGTTAAACGTTTAATGTTCAATGTTAAAGTAGTTATGATACAGCCACCCACGTTCCTAAGTGGGGCAATTACTACCCAACTTATCAATATTAGTGCCTAGGCTCAATATGGTGACATTCTGGCAGGTATTCTTGTGCTTTCACTGCGCGAATCACCTATCAAATAAGATGAAATTTATATTAATCCTTCTAAAAAATGTTGTTTAATCCCAAATTCGGATTTTAACGCCGCTACTTGATCCAATGCTTCTTGTTCCCGTTTTGCGTTGTGTTTACTGCCTTTTGTTGCCGTTATCATTAAGTTTTTGGCGGTATGTTCGCTGGAAACAAACTCGAATACCTTGGTTTGGTATCCTTTTGAAGTGAGTAATAATGCGCGAATACCATCGGTGACAATTTCGGCTTGGCGCTCTTCCAAAATACCGTTGTGCATAATAGCAGAGAGCGCATTTTGGGTGTGCATGGCCTTACGGATTTGTTTGTGACAACACGGTGCTACTACCACAATATCGGCGGTATGTAGGATGCCTTTAGACAATGCCAAGTCGGTGGCGGTATCGCAGGCATGCAGGGCAATGAGCATATCCAACCGCGCAGGATTGTAGTGATTAATATCTTGTGCTACGAATTTTAGCCCTGTAAATCCTGCTTTTTGCGCTGTTTCATTGCAAAATTCGACAAGATTTGGGCGGAGTTCGATACCTGTTACAGTGGGCTGCATCTCCATGGCATGGTATAAAAAATCGTATAATGCAAACGTCAGATACCCTTTTCCCGATCCCATATCCGCTATTTCGGCATCTTTGGGCAATGCTTTATCGCGCAAAAGGCTACCAATGATCTCCAAAAATTTATTGATTTGCCGCCATTTGTCCTGCGCGTGTGCGTGTACCTCTCCCTTAGCACTTGTAATACCGAGTAAGTGTAACCAAGGTGCTTTAGGATCGAGCAGGCGGTTTTTGTTGCGGTCGTGTTGGGTGGTAGCCGCAGCGGTATTGGAGGGCGGCTTTATTTGTATGTTGGGTGTACCTTTTTTATCAAACGAAAGGGTAAAATCTTGTTCGTTGGTAAATAAATCAGCATTCAAAAATGAGGTACCCAGCAAGGTTTTCAGCAAAGTAACGGCCTCTTCTGTACTGTGGTTTTTTACTTCGTCCTTGGTGGTATAACGGTAGGTAAAAGCAATTTTTTGCTGTTTTTTAATCTCAACAGGGCGCAAATACAAGTTTTTTAGATTGGGCGCAATACTTTGGCCTGTACGGCTAAGGGTACATTTTAAAAAAGTTCCCTTGCTTGTCGCTTGGATAAAATGTTGGATAAATGCTGAAATAGGTTCGTTCAAAATACTTTATTTTATCGAATTTTTGACTAAAGAAAAAACATACAAGACTTCCACGGCAATTTGCAAACAACGCTCGCTGTATTTAAAATCTTGCAAAATAGTGCCGTCGAATGCTTTGGGATCCTTGTAAGTGGTGGCGATACGCAATTGTACACCGGGGATAAATGGGCAATTGGCTTCCGCATCGCCACAAGTCATAATGGCAGCAAAATCCGATTGTGGATTGGCGGCATCATCGTAACGTTTGGAAAAACAAGAGACCGCATTTTGCTCCGAGTACTGTACGGTATAAACAGGATTTGTGGCTGCGTCATTGGGCTCAACCACAAATCCGATGCGCCTAAGCGCATTGATGGCATTGATATTAAAAGCGGTTGCTTCGGTTCCACCCGAAGAGGTATGGACATTGCCAATGCCATAATATTGGGCGGCAACAGCACCCCATACTTGGCCAAAATGGCTTCTGCGGGAGTTATGGGTACACACATACATCAATTGTACGGGCTTATCTTGATCAAGTTGCGCTTGAATATACTGAGCAATTTTGCTTAAAATTAACTTGCGGTCTTCCGTAATTTCGGAAAAGTGAGCGGTGGCCAAGTCGCAAAACTCTTGTATAGATGGGAAAAGCATGGGTTATTGTGTATTTTTTTGCAAAAGTACAACAAACAACCCATACTCGTTATCAGGGGGTTTTTATAAAAATTTTAGGTGCAGCGCACTGTAATATTTGTTGAGATATTAATTTAATATTGCGGTGCGCTGCACCTTTAAAACGCGGCTATCTCACCATTGCTACAACTATTGCGGTGCACTGCACCTTTACCAGCAATTTCTCATGTGGATCATAACTAAGACAGGATGGCAAAACGGATTCTTTTGAAACAATCCGCGCTAATCCGTTCAAATCCGTTTAATCCGTTCTCCCATTGAACAACAGGGTGTATGTCGCATGGGAAATTGCCGCACCTTTACAAGAAAACTTATTTTTCACGGTACTCAATACACTGTAAAATAAGTTTATTTATATTTTGAGGGTGTGACCGACCCAGAATGGGTCAAATGTTTATAGAGCAATGTGGCCGTATGATATTCGACCCCGACGGGGTCGCACGCGTATTGAAACCACGCCTTTGCTATAAACATTTGACCCATTCTGGGGCGATCAACCACTACAAATATGCTGAAAACAAAGACATCAAAATTTAAAAAACTTTTTTAAAATTTAATAAAGGACAAAAACACGCACAATAAATGCCAAATGCGCTCCTTTTTTAAGACAGACTGATCCTGTCACTAAAAAAAGAAGCGCATTTGATAAATAAATAGCCCTTTAAAGCCCAGCCTATGGAAACAGTAAAACTTACTTTACGACTGTCACATCCCCACTTAAAACCCGCGTGCTACCATCGGCGAGTTCTACCTCCGCCCAAAATACATATACGCCTGGCTCAACAAACTTATTGCGGTATCTGCCATCCCAGCCAGATGATGGATCATTGGGAAGTATATTGGCGTAAACGGCCATTTGACCAC
>JBEAVK010000232.1:0-13653 GCA_041160955.1 Bacteroidota bacterium | reverse complement strand
CCGCCACATTTGTAACCATATTCTTGCGTTACAGGTACATTTGGGCTAAATGGTTCGCTATCAAAGAATTGGACGGGTAAAATAAGCGCGCTTTCAAAATGCACTTTGGCAGTAAGTCCTTTTCTTGCTTTTAGTAATTGTACTCCGGCCCAATCCGTAGTAAACGAAAATGGTTTGGAAAAACAACTGGAGGTATATGCTCCTACTGCATTATATGCCCCATCAAGATTATGGTATTCAAATTCCCAAATGGTATCTTGCTGATTATAACCTACATTATATAAGTCTTGTACATCAGTAAATTTTGGGTCAATCACCTGTAGTCCATTGGTTTTATATATATCAACACGAACAACAGGCTCCGGCATATTTCCTTCATTACAAACCGTCATTTTCATACTTACATCGTATTGCCCATTTCCTTTGGGGCAAATTTGAAGTACATCTAAGGAAGTAGGATCAATCGACGATACAATAGCCGTAGAACGGTAGGCTGCCCCACGAATATAAATATTTGTATTATGAATCCTTAGATCTGTTAATTCTTGTGGGGTCATCCCTTCTAAAATTTGAGGGAAATAAGTGGTCAGTATTTCTACAATTCTAGCGCGTTCTTCTGCTGATAATTGAGACCCAACATCTGCTTGCCCAGTTTGCAGTAATGGTATATCATCATTTCCCGGTTTGAAGTCAGGGTTAACAGTTACATTTTCTAGCACAAGCGTAAGGAATTGTGTTTCGCCTTGGGCTGACCGATCCAACTGCGCTATCCCAGTGGAATAACTCAATGAGTTAGGATTGTCTTTAGGTTTAGTTTTAAATAGTGGAAAAAACCTGAATTCTGAAAATGTGTCAGGTTTAATACCTGGAAGTACCTCAACCTGTTGTGCTATTACATTGAGATACCCCTGTTTATTTGCAGCATATTGCAATTGTGGTAAAAGTATTGTCGTATCACCCGTTTTATGGATAGCACCAGTATAGTTTGCTCTTAATACCGTCGGCTCTGAAGGGAAAAGTGCACCTGCAAAAAAAGGAGTTCGCCGATCTGTTCTCAAACTATTGTAAAACACCAATGCAACTTGTTGTGTACCCGATGATGGCAAAGCAGTAGAAGTAACCAATGCTGTCTCATATCCACCCAAACGAATTTTTTCGCTATTCAACATATCCGCTCTGTTTCCTGGGGTTAGTCGCTTGGTAAAAGGAGTACCTTTTACAAGGGGGGCTGCTAACGATGCCCCATCTGCGGATCTAGAAGCAGGAAGGCTTGCATCCGTTCTGCGAAGATCTGAACCAGGTGGTCTCCCATTGCTTTTTTTCTCAATAAGCACTGGATAAATATCAAAACTTCCTAGTTTGCTATAAATATAATTAATTTCGAGTGTTTTTATATCTTCACTTTTCTCCAAATGGTCACCGGATGGAATAAAATTGCCATCGCCCATGATCCAAAATGCCCTGTACCTAGCAGAGTCGGTAGCCGATAATCCTCTTGTAATATTGTTGTGCTTTAATGCTACTGCTTGCCCAGTAGTAGGTCTTGTGGTTGCCGCGTCGGTGGGGCATCTATCTGCTCCTAAAGATTCACCAACAAATATTAAACAAGGGTCATCCTGCCCCTGTACCTCCTGCCAAAGACACAACGCCATGGCCATAAAAATTAGTAATCGTGTCATTTTAATGTGGGTTTTTAAAATTAAAGAATGCGCAAAAGTAATGACTTTGCTTTTAAATACGCAATATTGTTTCACAAGATTGTCACTTTTTTACCTATTAATATGCTTGTGCAATATTAATTTTCCTATAATTTACACAATCGTTGTGCTGCTTCGAGTAAAACGTCTTCTGTTTTGGCAAAACACAGCCGAATTACCTTGTCGTCGCGCTTGTCGGAGTAGAACGCGGAGACTGGAATAGCGGCTACACCATAATCCTTGGTGACGCGTTTGCAAAAATCCAAATCGGGCTCATCGCTGATACCCGAATAATCGTACAATTGAAAATACGTACCCGCGCATGCGAGCGGACGCAGGCGCGACCCGTTCATGGCCTCGCGAAAAAAGTTGCGTTTTTGTTGGTAAAACTGTTCCAACCCCGTATAAGTAGATGCGTCTGCCAAAAACTCGGCAAATGCCGCTTGCAATGGATGCACACCGCTAAATACATTGAACTGGTGGATTTTTCTAAATTCGGTGTTTAAAGCTGCCGGGGCTACCACATAACCCGTTTTCCAGCCCGTATTGTGAAAGGTTTTGCCAAAAGAATAGACCGCAATGGATCGCTCGCGCAGTTCGGGATGGGTCAAAACCGTGGCGTGTTGTTCGCCATCGTAAATCAAATGCTCATACACTTCATCGCTGATATGGATAATATCGGTGTCGCGGAGGATAGCCGCCAACGCGTCCATATCGGCACGGGTCAGGATGGTACCCGTTGGATTGCAGGGCGTATTTGTGCAAATCATACGTGTGCGGGGCGTAATCAAACGACCTACTGCGTCCCAATCTATTTTGTAATCGGGCGCGGCAAGGCTATAAATGACGGCTGTGCCGCCCACGGTTTCTACCGATGGCCGGTAGGAATCGTAACAGGGTTCGATCAAAATAACTTCATCTCCCGGACGCACAAAGGCCGCAATGGCACAGAACAAGGCTTGAGTAGCACCTGCGGTTACGGTTATTTCTGTATCTGGGTGGACATTGGCACCTGGGTAGGTATGTTCAATTTTTGCGGCAATGCGTTCGCGCAATAGCATCAGGCCGGGCATGGGTGCGTATTGGTTGGCTCCGCGTTCGATATGATCGAATACCAATCGGCGAAGGCGCGGATCGGGGTCGAAATTAGGGAAGCCTTGCGAGAGGTTCACGGCATTGTGTTCCTGCGCCAAGGCCGACATGATGGTAAAAATGGTGGTGCCTACATTGGGCAGTTTGGAATCGATGCGCATGCTATTTTAATGCTATTTTATTTGTATTACGCGTTCCTAAATGTGCTTTTTTAAATTTTACAGTCCTTAGTATTTTTTTTCTCCACCACAAAAGTGCACAAAGCGTAGATCATACCTTTTTTTATCCAAAATACTTGTAGCGCACACCATACTACTAGACATTTTTTTAAAAAACACGTTTAACACACTTTTGAAATGGAGGAAAATGACGTTTACGAAACTAAAAAAAGTTTCGTAAACGTGATCTGTTCCTTGCGGTTTTAAAAATGTCCAGTAGTATGAGCTACACTATTTCTACGACAGAAACTCGTTTTTAATACGATTTTGCCGAAATTACATAATACATATCTAACATGCCTTTGTTTTTAGCGGCAATTTTGCCCCTGTTCATCCACTCAAATTCGTATTTAGCAATACTGAATGCTGTTTCGCTTACATTCACCTTACCGGGGTCGCAGGTTTCTTCCATACGTGCAGCAATATTCACGGTATCGCCCCAAATATCATACGCGAATTTTTTGGCACCTACTACCCCAGCGACTACAGGCCCTGTATGAATACCGCAACGGGCATCAAAATAGGGTTGGTTATGTGATTGGCGCTCGGCTTTGAGGTACAGTAAAAAATCTTGTATTTCCAATGCTGCTTTAATCATATCGGACGGACTAGCGTTCATGTCCGATAAGCCGCTGGCGCAGATATAAGCATCACCCACGGTTTTTATTTTTTCGATACGGTACTTGCTAATAATACGGTCGAAATTGGAGAAGCAAAAATCGAGTTCATCGACCAATGCTTCTGGAGTAAGCAATTCTGAAACATGTGTAAAGCCTGTAAAGTCGATAAACATCACCGTGGCGTGTTCGTATTTACGAGCAGCTACTTTATTGTTACTTTTCAATTCTTGGGCAATAGCGGGTGGCAGAATATTAAGCAGTAATGCATCACTTTTCTTTTGTTCCCCTTCAATGATCTGATTTTTTTCTTTTAAATCGTTGGCAGTACGGCGTTTAGCGCGATAACGAATATAAAATAAACCCACAAGAATAAGTGCAAAACCAGTCAATATGGCCAATAATCGTTGAATATTGGCTTGTTTTTCGGTAACAAGTGCTGCTTCGGCTAATTTTTTGTCCTGTGCAAGTATAAGACTGGTTTGTTGCGCCAACATCATAGAATCGGCCATCTGCTCTTGGGTCATATTTGCCAAGAGGCGTACTTTGGCCCTGACGAGTGAGTCAGAACGAAGTTGTTTTCTAGCAATATCAGTAATAACCATATCCTTTTTGGATATTTCGGATTGTATTCGTTCATTCGCTAATTTGAATTGCTCTTCTGTTTGCTTGATATTGGAAGCTTGTGCTTGGGAACTACCACTCAATCGTGCCAACTCGTCTTTTAATCGGGCATTTTCGCCTTCTAGGTTGCTCAATTGGGATGATAATCGGCTATTGGCATCGCCACCGGATGCACCGCGACCTGTATTTTCTTTGAGGTAGGCAATGGTTTCTTTGCACCATTTGAGTTCTTCTTTTGTATTTCCGTCTTTACGGGCCAGTTCTTGTAGTTTTTCGGAAGAGGCCAGTGCTATTTCGCGAAGGCCATAATTACGGGAAGTATTCCAAGCCCAGTTAAATCGGCTAGCGGCTTCGGTATTTTTACGTGCACGCGCTAGGGCATCGGCACTGAGGTATATGGATTCGGCTTCGCGGCGTTTTTCGCCTAATTCCGAAGCCAATAAACTAGCGCGGTGGGCATAGTCGGCTGCTTTATTGGCATTAGAACCGATGAGTTTCTCTGCTATTTGGTAACAAAGGTTCATTTTTTCGCTTTTCGACTGTGATTTTTCGAGTTTTTTTTCTAATTCTCCTACGGATTGTGCCGTTAGGGAAAAGGAGCAACAAACCGATAAAAGCAAAGCAATTACTTTTGCAAAATGATTAAACATAGTTAGTAATAAAAATATACCAGTTTTTTGAATGCCTGTGGAACGTTAGGAACGGTGTTGGAATAAAGGTACAGATTGATGCACATCTTTTGCCCTCATATTTCCTCTTTTTCTACTTAAATAGGTAGGCTATTCGCGCAAAAAGGCAGAAAATCTGAGACCAAAATCTGAAGCCTGAATTTATACTTTTATTCCAACACCGTTCCTTAAAACAAAAGGCAAATGTGGGGAATTATTTCAAGATGGTTTCATATTCGGTAGTTTGATTTTCAGTTTTGATTTTTGGGTTTTGCAAGCATTTGATAATGAAGGTTTTGTTGCTAGCAAAAATGATAAGTAATTTATTAGACTTGTAGGTAAAGAACGCTTAATGGCACTATAAAAGTCTAAACAGTCATAAAAAAAAGTGCTTGCAGGCATCCCACAAGCACTTTTTTTCTAGGTGACTAAGTAAACGTACTGTCTTATAAGTCCTTTAACATTTAAAATTGAGCGTTTAAAATTAGAATTTCACAATGTTCAATGATAAATTTTTAATGTTAAATTAATGATGCGACAGACCCGATTTACTAATTATTTACCGCCGCCGCCTTCAACTTTAACAGCGCCGCCGCGTTTTTTCACTTCTTGTTTGCCTTCTGGAACGGCACCGCCGCGAGACTTTACTTCACCAGCGCCTTCTTGAGTTGCGCCACCACGTGTTTTTACATCAACAGGTTTTGCTGGAGGAGGAGCAGGCGTTGGAACGGTTGGTGCTTTTGGGCCTGCTTTTGGAGTGCTTTTTTTAACACCTTTTACTGGAGCAGCAGTTGGAGTAGGTTCTACTGGAGCGGCAGTCATTTCTGCAACTTTAGCGGCTACTGCCTCTGCAACTTTAGCATCGCATTTTGCTTTTTCATCTGCACGAAGTGCTTCAAGACCAGCGGTTACTTTAGTTGCGATATCAGCCATTTGATCGGCTTTGGTTGGGCCATAAAATGCCGTGAGGGTGAAACCTGCTACAGCTACAGCACCTACGATTAGCAAATTTTTATTCATTGTGTATTGTATTTTAATGTGATTGGAAATAAGATACCAGATGAGTATCTTAGATAATAATGTTGGAAAAGAATTACTTTTTCTTTGGTGCAGCCTTCATTGCTTCCATTTCAGCAGCCTTCATTGCATCCATTTCAGCCTGTTTAGCAGCTACTTGCTCATCAACGCGAGCAGTGAAAGAAGCGTCGCAAGCAGCAGATTCTTCTGTTACAATAGCGGCTTTACCTGCCTCAATTCCTTTCGTAATTTCGGCTTGTACTTGTTCTGGTGTTAAAAGCGTTTCTCCGCAAGAGGCTAAGCCTAGAGTAGCCATAGCAAAGAGGCCCAAAAGCATTTTTTTCATGTTAAATAAATTATTTTTGAATGGTTAGTAATTCCGCGCAAAGGTAAAGTCCATTGCCCGAATGATTCGCATAAACGAAGTTTTCTTTTGTGAATTGTATTGGAATATTAGTTTTTTTCTGAACAAACGAGATTTAGATGCCTGTTTCAGAATTAATGCACAAAATTTTTACGTAAAATTTATTTTCCGTCACCTTCTGCGCCTGCTTTTGCTACTTTTTTATGCACCGATTCATTATAGGCATTGATAAGTCCTAGGTAAAGTAACTTGCCCTGCGCTGCATAACCTGTCCGAGAATAGTGTACAGAATCTGATGACATGAGGCCATTGGATTTCCATCTTTCTGCCGAATTTTCGCCACCGCCAACTTGAAAAAGATCCCAATAGGCAAAATCTTTTTTCAGTGCAAAGTCCTTGATCGTAGTACTTATATCTACCATATTGGGGTTAAATCCTTTACCGCGCAGGTACGAATCGGCGGGTGTTGTAAATAAAATACAGGCATGTGGCCACTGGGAGGTAATTTGGGTGGTCAATTCGTCCATTTGTTTTTGGAGCAATGTTGGGCTGTTTCGGGCTTGTGCTTCATTGGTACCAAAAGATAAAATGACGAGATCGGGGGTGATTTCTTTGAGTTGTAGTGCAAAAAATTTGGCGCGGGCAAAATCCGAAAATTTGGCACCATTTACACCTATCGAGTGGTAAATGACACCAGCTCTTTCGTTATCAATAGAAATACCGTCGAGCCAAAAAGTTTTTTTACCAGTACACTTGGCCAATTTGATCGTACACTCCGAAACTGGGCGATCAAAATAAAAAGATTTGGAAAAACCATCTTCGATCACAGGGACTGCTACTTGGTGCGTATTTTCATCTTCTACGGTGATGGGTGGCGCGCCATCGTTATTTCTATAAAAGACGGTAACTTTGGTAAATGGGCTAGATGTACTAGAGGTGGTATCGCGGAGTTGAAGGGTGATTTCGCTACCTGTTGAATTGGTGACGGCCGAAAAACCCGAAATACCATAATCTGTTAATTCATTTTGATCGCGTACACAATTGGTACCACTCCACCGCGCCGAAGTAGAAATGATATAATCCTGAGGGCCGTTGGAATTGATTAATTTGTATGGAAAAATCATGCCCCTGCCTGCATCACCAAAAGCGGCTTGCATTCTTTTGCGCATTTCGCGGGTCATAAAATTGCCTAAAATATGCGAATCTCCAATGTGCACAATATTGATTTTTCGGCCACCTTGGGTGCGCTGTAGCCATAGTTTTTCAAAAAAAGGTGCTAAACTTTCCTTGTTTTGGATAATATTGGCTTCTTCTCGGAAGAAGCCATACCCTACTGTATCATTTTTGGTAATATCAACAGTGGGGGTTTGCCATTGTGATTGACATTGGGCAGTAGTGGCCACAATGACAAAAATACTAAGCAATAAATGTAATGATTTATACATAAATAGTGGTTCGTTTTGTAACTTTAACGTGTTTGTCGCATTCATTTAGCATGCCAAAACAATGGTGGTGTTCAAAGTATGTTGCAAAATTAAGAAAAAAAACGCTGCTCCATGCCGCGATCGTGTACTATTTTTGTCCCTAAGGAATGAAATTTAAATAAAGATGCAAATTTGTCGGCTTCATTTTGCCCCTCTCGTCGTTATTCATCGGTTGTTTAGCACCACTAAACGCCCTCTTCATGCCATGATAGAGACAAAATCATCTCCCCAAATTTGCACCTTCACTTAATTTTTATTCCGTACTACAGTACTTTAACTTTTATATAAAATATGCGCTTAACTCTCATACTTTTTGCGTTGCTCTTGGGGAGCATTATCCTACCCGCGCAAAAAAAGATTACCCTCGATGATTGCTTTGAAACATACCGATTTTATCCTAGTAACAGCCCCGATTTTGGTTTTATGAAAGATGGACTGCATTATACTTTGGCCGAAAACGATGCCATTGAACGGTACGATTTGATGGCTCAAAAACAAGACTCTACACTGGTGGCGGCTGGGGAAATTAAGATCAAGTTTGATACTTACGCTTTTAGCAAAGATGAACAATTGCTCTTACTGCGCTCCGAAACAACACCGCTGTACCGACATTCTGTATTGGCCAATTACCATGTTTTTGACTTGCGTTCGCGTAAATTGACGAAGGTGAATGAAGGAAGTCCAGCACAATTCGCTGCTCTATCGCCCGATGGTGCTAAAGTGGCTTTTGTAATGGACAATAATATATATGTGCGCTATTTGTCCGATGGCCGATTGGTACAGGTGACTGACGATGGACAAAAAAATAAAATTATTAATGGCATGCCAGATTGGGTTTATGAGGAGGAATTTAGCCCTGCTGATGGTGAGGGGATGACGGCGTTGGAATGGAATCCCGATGGTCAGCGGTTTGCTTTTTTCCGTTTTGATGAGTCGGAAGTACCTACCATGCCGCTTACTTGGTACGAATCGGGGGTGTATCCACGCCAATCGGAGTTCAAATACCCCAAAGTAGGTGCAAATAATGCTACTGTATCTGTGCTTATTTATGACATTAAACATGAAAGATTTGCACCTTGTCCCGATATTAAGGTCAATCCTGATGATTATTTGGTTAGGCTGAATTGGGCGAGTAAGTTCAACCTGGTGGTTACTCGTTTGAATAGGATGCAGGACACGCTCGATTTGGTGCTGCTGGCACCGGAAGGTTTGGGTGAATACCTCGCCTTTGGACAGGAACTTTTACTCCGCGAAACGGATGCCGCTTATGTGGAAGTAGCCGATTATCTTCGTTTTTTGGATGAACCACACCAATATATATGGTCGTCGGAACGGAGCGGTTATAACCATATATACTTGTACGATTTTATTAGTGGAAATTTGTTGTCGCCGCTTACTTTGGGTAATTTTGATGTGACCAAGTTTTATGGTGTAGATGAGAAAAATGGGAAATTTTATTACCAAACTGCTACGCCTACACCTATGGACAGGCAGGTATGGGAGGGTGATTTGAAAGGTGGTGCTCCTAGGTTACTGACAACTGGGGCAGGGACTAATGATGCTACGTTTACGCCTACTTTTGATTATTATTTGCTGGATTGGTCTGATGCTAATACGCCTAATGTGGCCACTTTATGTGAACGTAACGGTACGCTGTTAAGGACTTTTGAAGATAATGACCATATCCTGCAATTGCGGAAACAATATGGGTTTGTTGCGAAGTCTTTTTTCAAATTTAATACGCCCGATGGTACGGAACTGAATGGCTGGATGCTACGTCCTGATAGTTTGGAGGTGGGTAGAAAATATCCGGTTTTGGTCGATATTTATGGTGGACCTGGCTCTCAAACTGTGCAAAATCAATACGATGGTTATATGGGTTCGTGGCAACAAATGATGGTGCAGCAGGGCTATATCGTGGTGAGTGTGGATAATAGGGGTACGGGTGGGCGTGGCCGCGATTTTAAGAAGTGTACACAACTGCAACTTGGTCGATTGGAGACGGAGGATCAAATTGCAGGGGCGCGTTATTTGGCTACGCTGCCTTATGTTGATAGTGCTCGGATTGGGATTTGGGGTTGGAGTTTTGGGGGGTATTTGAGTACGTCGTGTGTTTTGAAGGGGGCTGAGGTGTTTAAAATGGCGGTAGCGGTGGCGCCCGTGACGAATTGGAAATGGTACGATGCCGTTTATACGGAACGATATATGCATACGACTGTAACTAATGGTAGGGGGTATGAGGAAAATTCGCCAGTGAATTTTACGGATCGGTTACGTGGTGATAATTATTTGATTTGTCATGGTATGGCGGATGATAATGTGCATTTTCAACAAACTACGGAGATGATTAATGCTTTGGTGAAGAGTGGGAAGATGTTTGATACTTGCTATTATCCGAATCGGAATCATGGGATTTATGGGGATAATGCTACTCGGCATTTGTTTGCGAAAATTACTGGTTTTATTTTGGAACGGTTGTGATGGGGATCGCACGTTGCCGTCGCACGTTGCCGTCGCACGTTGCCACAGGGCGTTGCCCTGTGCTGGATGTGTCGCCCTTTCAGGGCTTTGGGTTTTGGGTGTAAATGCGCAATTCATTGCAGGTTGAATGCGATGAATTGCGCTGTTTTTTTTTTAGGAGTTTAAGGACTATTCTCCTTCTCCTATTAATTCTGCACTTGTAGAAAGTGCCATCCATTCGGGACGGTCACTGTCCAAACGCGCAAAAATGGGTTTTTCGTTGCGCACAATGTCAACGTAATTGTGGAGCTCTACAAATGGGACAAAGATGGCACCTACGTTACCAGCCCAGTTGCATACTGCATTGGGTGGGACTGGGCTGGATGGATGAAGGCCGTAAACGATTAATCGTTCGCCATTGGCTCCGGAACAGGCAACATACCCTTGTATTTGAATGTTGACACCTCCCCAAGTTGCGGTGTTTTTGTAACCAGTTTGGAGGACATACGTTTTGACCTCAAATGTCTTGTTTGGCATAATTGATGAAATTTTTAATGGTGATTCCCGATTGCTCGGCTTTTTTGTTGTACACCTTTAATGTAGATCGTTGGATTGATGTGAACTTGTTTGCTAAAAATTTTAGATAAGGAATGACACAATCATTTGCCCCGATTTATACCTCGATTCAATGCTCGTTCATTTAGAATAGAGGATTTGCAGTAAAAATGAGGGTTAAAAAAAATAATTTTAAAAAAATAAAAAAATTTTATCGAAAAAAAATAATTTATTTTTCAACAAATCATTTTTTACAAACTTAAATTTAGCGTATTTAATCGCATTTTATCTTAAAAAGCCTAATTTTTTAATTTTTTATCGGATAAAATAATTACTTATCGAAAATATACATTTCAACAAAACCTTAAAAATGCCTTTTGTACGGCATCCAACCTGCCGCACCTTTGTATCATCAATAAGGAACACGGACGGGATTACGGAAATGAGATGCAGATTATTGATACACAAACTTGCCACTTTTCATGAGATTATATACGGGAAACCAGCGCGCTGCAAATGAGCAGCGCGCTTTTTTTTTGTCCCAATCCCAGATACAAATATTGTTCTTCTATGCAGGTGGCGGCTATCGTACCACTGTTATGTCCCCTACTATGTTTTTTACCGTTCCATCGCGCAAGAGTACTTGTGCCGTAAATGTATAAACCGCTGGATCTACTTGTTTCCCACGTACATTTCCATTCCAACCTAATTCTGGTACGCCCGCATCAAACTGCTGGCGTTCAAATACTTTATTACCCCACCGATCAAAAATATCCAGATAAACAATTTGACGTGCATAGTCGGGTGCTGTAAAAATAGTAAACCATTGGTTCACTGGGTTGGCATCTTGTAATGAAATGACATTAGGGTGGTAAAGACCTTCGGAGGCCAGCCGCAACGTAACCGCAGCAAATGCGGTACAACCATTATCGTTGGTCACGATGCACTGGAATTGGGTAGTGTCCTGTATCTGTACCAACCACTCCATACCTATATATTGCTCTTGAGTTGCAAGATTGGTCCATACGGGCGTATGATCTACATTTGTTTGTGCTTGTAGCAGCACCATTTCGTTGATTTTTACATCGCGGCTATCACTCACGTTGAGCCAAATAGAGTCGGGTTGTACCAGCGTGACAGTAGCGGCATCGGTGCAGCCATTATTGTCGATTAATGTAAGGGTATAGGTACCAGCCGACAAGTTTTCAAATTTCGCTAGGCCATTGGGCTGCCCATTGTTGAGGCTAATATTCCAAGGCGTTGCGCCTGAAATACCTTCTAATGCAACAATACCGTCGTTTTTGTCAAAGCATGTTGGGTCTTGTGCTACTATTTTCTCCCAAAATGGCAATGGATCAAATATGACGGGTTGCCCTGCTGACAGGGAGGTGCAGGCACTACTCTGATCAATTTGCCCTGTTGCGTCTTTTGGCCCCGCCATATTAGATATATAATAGGTGTTACCCGGTATCATGGTAGTGCTATTAAAGGTAAATATACCTGTGCTGTTCTTGTCTAATACCGTACCTAAGGTAGTGCCCGGGAGGGTATGTAACACAAACTCGGCGGTATCGGTATTACCCAATTGTGCAGGAGACAATACCTGCGCCGTAATGGACTCATCCACACATACGTATCCCACATTAATTTGCATAGTGGCAGGGCTCGATGTACACATAAATGCGCAATCAAAACTACCCGTTACGAGATCTTGGCAGCCATTATTGGTTTGTTCTACAATAAAGGTATAAGTTTGACCATTCAGTACAGGTTCCGACAGATAGTATGAACCCGCTATCAAAGCGCCATTTACCTTGTAGGGCGGCGTACCTGTAATGGGAAAACCAACGGAATAACTAGTATTATCGGGCAAACACGTATGTATTTGCGGTGCATGCGTTGGAGTCGTTATATTAGCGTTAATATTGAAAAAATATACGCTACAACTGTCACTTAACGTATAATCCCCTACTTGACAATAAGATTGCCCCTGATAACTGGTGCAAGACTGAGCGCAGGTGAGCGTGGCTATATTGCCAGCGTAAATGGTATCTTTAGCAAAAGCAATAGTAAATTGGTGTATCATACAATTCGTAGTGTCTTGGTATTGACCCGGGCTGCAATAGTCCTTTCCCTGAAAAGTAAAACAGGGCGTACTACATGATACCTCTCCTACTTGTCCCATATTTACAAGGGCTAATGGCTCTACGGTAACGGTAACCGATGCTGTGGCGGTACAACCCAAATCATTGAATACGGTTACCGTATAAGTGGTGGTAGCAGCCGGTGCTACTGTTATGGTAAATTCAGTTTGACTATTGCTCCATTGGTAAAAATTACCGCCAGAACTACCCGTTGCAGATAGTGTAGTGGACGCACCCAAACAGATCGTAATATCAGGGCTAGTAGCCGCTATGACAGGTGGGGGGAACACAACAATATAAGATGCTTCATTGGTGCAACCATTACTACCCGTAACTGTAGCAGCATATACACCAGACTGTGTAGCGGATACCGACAATCCAGTTTCACCATTGACTCCCGTGCCAGACCATATAACCGAGTTGCCAGCATTGGTATTCGCAAATAAACTTTCAACACCGCCAAAACAAGTAGCCCCGCTAGAAACTATTTGAATAGGAGGAACATTAGTATCGTCAAAAATAGTAATGATTGTTGTTTTGCAATTGGTCTGCTGCGTAAAATTACCGGGCACATTATATATTTCTCCGTTAAACGTACAACTTGGACTAACGCAATTATATATACAAGATAAGTATTCTACAGTATGGACAATGGTCACTTGCTTAGGCATAATATCAAAAGCGCAGGAGGCCGAGCAGTCGCAAAACACCAA
>JBEAVK010000218.1:0-5965 GCA_041160955.1 Bacteroidota bacterium | reverse complement strand
GCTTATGTAAACAAAATACCGGTACTGAGCGCCAATAAAAATATTTGGCGCGGCTTTTTTATTGAAACCATATCGGTACAAATGCCGAGTAGTTTGGCGGTGAGTAATGGTAATCGTATCGTAATAGATGCCAGCAACCTAATTTATGACCGTAGCCGTGGCCTTACGACTACTTTTAGTGTACTTGGTAAACCCAATATAGCGAAGGGCAGTTTGGAAGGATGGGGTATCGAAGTCAATAAAATATTGCTTCAGGTATTGTACAGTTCTCCTAAAAAATTCGAGATAACAGGTAATGTCAATATCCCTTTGATGACAGGCCAAATTGGATACAAAGCGCTGTTTAATTTCCCGGGCGCAGCGCCTGCCGCTACAACAACAAGCACAACGCCTGCTGCCGGCGGTGTAACACCTGGCATCACCCCGACCACTAAGGCATCCTTAAGTTTTGAACTTACCATTACCAATTCGGAATTTACCGTTCCCTTGTTACAGGGCGCAAAATTGAGGATGACCAATTCGGTAGCGGGTTTTGAATATGTGAATAGCAAATTCACGCCGTATGCCAATTTGAATGGTGTTTTTAATCTCAATTTTACAGACTCGGGTGGTTCGGCTGCGGAATTTAAATTCCCGGATCTTGGATTCCAAAATTTGGCACTAAATTACGATTTTGTAGGCAATAAGGTACTCCCCGAGCCTCCACCGGCAGCCGGTGCAACTGCCACGCCTTCGGGTGGATTGCGGAACATGGCTATTCGTGCCTTTACGTTTGCGGGGCAGACGTTTTTGACCGGTACGTCGAGTGGTGCTCCGCCTTCTGGTGCTTCTGCTCCTGCCGCTGCGGCAAGTACAGCCAGCACAAGTACGGCACCGGGCGCAGCAGGCACTCCACAAACGGTCAAAGGTTTCCCTATTTCGATCAAAAATATCAAATTTGGCAGTCAGGGCGATTCCAAAAAATTGGATTTCACGATAGCCCTCAATTTTACCAATCCTTCTATGGGATTGGCTGCCAGCGCGGATTTGGCCATTTTGGGCAAACTGAATGTGGGTAAAATAATGACTTCTGCACCGTGGGAAGCACTTGCATTTGAGTCGCTTTTGCTCAATTCGATAACGATTGGCACGAAGGATCAACCTTGCAATATTGGAGGCGTTTCCTTGTATGGCGGCTTGATTGTGATCCGAAAACATCTGACTTATGGCGACGGGTTCAAAGGTTTTTTGGTGATGAGTGTAGAACCGGGCATTACGGTGGATGTTGTGGGGCAATTTGGTACGATACCCCAAATCGGGAGTGCGGAATCGTATCGATATTGGTTTGCGGATGCCAAAATGACCATAAAAGCAGGTATTCGTTTAGGCCCTGCACCATTGGGCGTATTTGGTTTTGGTGGTGGTGCTTATTACAATATGACGCAAGCCACATTGCCCGCTTCCTCTTCGCTCAATGTTTCTACGAATACCCCAGCCCAACCCGTGCCGACGGGTACGACTTTTACCATGTCGAATGACCTATTGGTTCCCGGGCAAGGTTTGTCGTGTACATATACGCCAAAAAACAATGTATTTGGCGTAAAAGCAACGGTAGTACTCGGCACACATCCCAGCCCTGAAACAGCCAATATGGACCTCACACTTTCGCTGGAATTTAATACCAATCCTTTTGGGTTGAGAACGGTTGCTTTAGAGGGTGCGGTCTTTTTCATGGCACCTATTGCATCTCGAAAAGATGCCAAGGTGAAAGGCACAATGGCTATTGTTTATAACCATATCCAGAAAACCCTTTCCTTGAACGGCGGCGTAGTAGTGGCAGTAAAAGCAGGAACAATAGACATCCTGACAGGTGGTGGCAATTTTGCGATGTTTTTTAACCTAAATCCCGGGCAAAGCAGTGATTGGTACATGGCCATCGGGGCACCACCGATCAGCAAACGGATGAGCTTGATATTCAACTTCGGCACATCACAGAGGATTGAGGGGTATTTTGTGGCAGGTAATATCAACCGACTACCACCCGACCAACGGACATTACCCAGATTGCGGGAATACGATCCTTTGCTTCAACAATTTGAAGGGCAAAGCAACCTTAATTTTAACCAATTAATGGGTGGCAATGGTATCCTCATGGGTATGCGATACGCTTATGCTGTTGAGAAAAAGATATGGATCATCTTTGCAAATCTTAGATTCACCGTCGGCTTCGATGCCATAATGACCCAGCAATTGTGTGATGGATACAACCCAACAGGCATTGATAACTGGTATATACGAGGACAATTATACGGTGCATTGGAGGGCAGTTTGAAAATTCGAGTCAACCTCCTCTTTCGTAAAGGCACCTTTAATATAGCCACATTGAATGCGGCAGCACTGTTGACCGCCGAACTGCCCAATCCGACCTGGGCGAAGGCACAATTAGCAGGTTCTTATCGTATTTTGGGAGGTTTAGTAAAAGGCAAATTTAAGATAGATGTAGAGTTTGGTACCAAATGTACACCTTTGGCAAACAACTTGGATGCGGGTGATGTAGTGGCCAATATCAAAGTGATTGGCGATATTTTCCCGACTACTGGCACAACAGAAGTACCCGTGTTCCGCGAAAAAATCGTGGTGGCCTCCTACTTGGAATCCGTGAATAAAATCATGGATTTCTCGGAAGAATCCGACGACGGCCTGATGGTAAAACCGGTCATTTATAGTGCCCCTATTACGGGAGGAATGGAAGCCGTTAAAGGTTATTGGAGGTACCTCAATGCCAATAATATAGACGTAGGTGCAAACGGCAACTACGATAAAATGGAATTTGTTTCCACCAAATTGCTCACAGAGCAATCCAAATATACTTTCAACCTGCGAATCAGTTGGAAAAAGAGAACGAGAGATAACCCCGATTGGACCGATGTATGGCTCAAAAATGTTCAAGGCCAAGATTCGGTACAATACTTTGAGTTCAAATCAATTGAATTTACCACCGGCAGCCGCCCCACTGAACTACCAGAGGAAGCAGTATTGGCAAGTTTCCCGGAAATACGTGCAATCAATTATGGTATTTTAGAGAACCCTGCAGGTGCAGGTATTGCCCTCAAACAGGAGGGTTGGGGCTACCTATTCAACCCCAAAAAGCGGATCAAAAAAGATGGCATCCCTTGCAATACCAATGATAATGTCGCAGAATACAATTATTTCCTGCGTATTATGGATGTGGCGACCAACAAAGAGGTATTTGAAGCACCGCTAACAGCAGTACCGATACCCGAATGGAATAAAGAGGTGGGCGACCCTGTTTATACCCCCCAAAGCCCCTGTCGTACAGGCAACCCTTTTTGGGATTGGATTTATCGAATATTTAATGTCCCTTGTATCGCTATCACACAAGGGCCTTGCGCGGTGATGCAGCCCACAAAGAAAGCAGCCAAAAGCAATGTGAAAAATATGGCTAATGCCTGGGGATTTGGAGGAGCCACGAAAAACTTTGACTTAGCGGTATCGCAAAATGCCAATATAACCGATCTGGCGATTGGATTCCCTAATTTTTCGGGCAGTTTGGAAAAGGGGAAAGTGTATCGCTTTGAATTGGTAGGACATCCTATTCTCGAAGCGGATACCTATACCGTAAATGCAAGTGCAGGTACCTCGACGACCATAACTACTGCAAGTGGAAATGAATATACTGTGACTGAAAGCGGCACACAGTCTATCCAAGGGCAATTTAGCACTGGCGCACCAGAGAAGATCCTGTACCAATCTGTATTTGGCACCAGCCAATTCAATAATTTTGCTGAAAAACTGGGGAATAGTAGGCCCACCTTTGCCGCTGCCAATCCAATGCTACTTCGGGTAGGGCAGGATACTTTGTTCAATAATGCAGTAGATTTTTTACAGTTTCCTTTTTATTATCATTATATATTATTAAGATTTCGCCCCTTTCAACCCAAAGAAGTTGTAGCATTATATGATGCTCATAAAGCGTTTTCTGAATTATTAATGTGGGCTTATTCTAGGTATCCTGTGATGAATGTTGACCAAGAGAATTTGTACAACGCTTGGGCACCGACCTATTTTAGTAATTATGCTGCCCTTCAGTACCGTTTAGACGGGATAACAGAGGGTTTTGATATTTACGAGATGAGCCGATTGGCCTATTTTGCGAATTATGATTTTAATACGGGGTATTCTAAGTATATGAGGGACAATATGCCCGTGTATCATTCCTATGAAAAGTTAGCAACAAATCCTTTTGAAAATGATATTATCCCAAAAGGCCCGTATGTTTTTTGTTCCAACGGCACCAGTAATACCTCCATCCTGCCCGTAGGATCAACAGCAAAGCAAAATGCAATGGGCATTGAATTGAAATTTTATCCGCGCACAACGGGCATCTATAAAATGATGCAAATGTTCTATACCTCCATAATTATCTCACCTTTTAGTATTTACTTCTACCCATTTGGACAAAACGCTGCTATGCTGCCCACTTATGAATCTATTCCTGCAGCAAACGGTGATTTATTCAAACTAAGATATACAAAAGGGAGTACCTCTGCCAATCTTGCTTTTAATAAAGAGGGGGTGGCAAGTGGTAGTTACCTTGATTACAGCGGTGACTATTGGTTGCAGAATGTTGGCAGCGGTCGGCCTTTGCGCGAGGGGGCGAGTAACAAAGTGGTTTCCAGTGCTTTCTCGCAAGGTGATGGCAATTTCCGCAAATTCCGCCTCACTAGAAATGAGGATGGTTCGTATTTAATCAGAAATTTAGGTACTAATAATTTATTGAGCCAAACCAGCACAACAAATGATATTACAGGTAATTCGACTGGTTTAAATATTACACTAGTACCCGCAGAGAATGGTTCATTCCAATTTAGAGCACCGGATGGTTCCTTTTTAGTCGAAAATTTCACTACAAAAATACTACAAAAATCCACCGCCTCCAATCATTACGATTATGACCGATTTATTTTATCCACCAGCGATATAACGCCTCCAACAGATCTCAATCAGGTTTATCGCCTCAGGGACGTAGCCAGCGGACGGTATGTTTACGACGGTAATGACAGCCCGGGCAACGTGGTGACCACCAAAAAAGAAAACCGAGCCGCCAATGCCCAATTCCAACTCCGAAGAAGGGAAGGTGGCTATTATGACCTCATTGCTACAAATGGCCGCCGTATTTTGGCAAAAATGGTGGACAACGACTGGATTTACACCACCAGCGATGAAACAGGTTTGGACGAAAGTCATTACCAGTTTAAGTTAGAAAACCAATGGGGTATATATCGCCTCAAAAATAAAAAGAGCGAGGAGTACCTCTATGAAAACTTTGATGTGACGCTAGGGGAAACGCACCGACAATTATTAGGTGCTCTTACACCAACAGATGACGGATACGATGTGTTTGTATTGAGCATCGCAACATCATATTCCGCTCCCACCGATCTGAGTGGGCAATACCTGATCCAGACCGAGGGCAGTGGCCGCTATCTCCACGACGATGGAGCGGCTGTTTCGACCAATATTCAGGAGAATACCGCTTCGAGTCGCTTTGTCCTGAAAAAAGTTGTAGAAGGCACAACCATCTTCTACGAAATATGGAACAAGGGAACTGGCCGTAGAATGCACTGGGAGAATAATGGTACTCAATACAAAACCACTCATCCAAATTTAGCAAAAACGGAATATCGCTTTACACTAGAAACGACCAACAATGGTGCTACTTATGCGATCAAAAAGGGTACACAAAACCTGTTTGAGGTGTTTGATTTGAATTTAGGAACGACACACAGGACGCTACAATCGTCGGCCACGATTACAGATACCGATTATGCGCGTTTTAGGCTTTTGCAAGAAAAAAATACAGATGGAACGGATACAGGCAACAAATATGTAGCGCCAACGGACATCAGCGGACGTTACTTTATACAAACCAAAGGCAGCGAACGTTTTTTGCAATACGATGCAA
>JBEAVK010000177.1:0-24767 GCA_041160955.1 Bacteroidota bacterium | reverse complement strand
TTAGGCACTCTACATTGGATTTTAATTGACAAAAGAGTTGTTCTAGTATTAATTGAAAAATTCACCACAAAACATCTAAAGCCTAAATGCTTCGTATTAAAGTCATATCATCGGTAGTTGCAATGCTTATCTTCGTAAAAGGATATGCCCAGACGATTACTAACCCCTTTGAAATTTTGAAAAAAAAGAAAGAAATTGTATATGGTCTTGACAACAGACGAACACATATTTATCAACATCATGCCGTCATCTATGGATTATATTCGGGCATAAGCTTCGGTAAAAAACTTAGATTAAAAATTGGCATCAATGGAACTCCTTTCGAAGTTGGAAAGGTTGTGGATGAAAATGGAGTGCTAAAAAGAAATCGTTTACTTTTTGCCAGCATTGGAGAAGAATTTGACTTCTACCAATTTAAAAAATTTGGTATGACAACTTATCTACAAGCCGGAATTGGAAACAACTATTATAGAAACTTAAATACAAGTGGAACAGCAGTAAATAAAGGCAAAGAACTAATTATACCAATTGAAACAGGTTTGCATTTCAATTATGACCTTATGCCTTATCTCAAACTTAAGACTGGATTTGGTTGGCGTTTTGTGGCGCCAAACAATGCAAGAGCATTAAGTGGCTACTATGTGAAACTTGGACTGGGTGTTAATCTCAAAAAATTGAAAGAAACAAGAGAGGAGCGAAAAACAACGACCCGCTAACTGCACGTACAAGAAATTGACGGTTCAGTGCTTAAATGAAGCACTGTGCTTTCTATCTTTATTGTAACAATGGTGTACTTTTGCTCCGAACCCATATCGGGCACAAAAAAAACACAAAAACATGAGAGAAATATTAGACGATACCATCTACGACGACGAGTTTTTACCCATAGAAATGCTCATCACCGAGGGGTTTCATAACGATGTTTCCACGACCTTCTATCAAATTGCCCTAGAAGCAGGTTTTGATGAGGAAGTGGATAAAATACTTTTGGGCTTGGGGCTGGACACCTCCGGTTATGTTTTGGAGTGTATTATGATGAAATTTTTAGAGCAGGAACACCCCAATATGCTCACCCATCTTATTGGCAGCGATAGTGAATCCGCAACATTTGTAGCATACGCCGATAGCGAGGAAAACCAACGAGCCATTGCGGCTATCCTTCAAGTTTTTTGTAGTGATATCGATTTATTTGAAAAGGTGGTAAAGGCCAATATTGCTTATATCAAGGAGCAAACTGGCGAAGAATAGATCTTATAATGGCGGAATTAGGTTTTTTGCTGTTTAAGAGGTGTTTTTGCTGCCGTGATAGGTTACTGAAGCGGAAGACGAGGATTAGGGCAAGGTGAGCCGGGGTGATAATGCGGTTTTTTAGGTAAAAGAGGGGTATTGGGAGGGTGTGACGGTAACCCATAATTAGATTCTATAATAGACATTATACAGCATTACGACCAATGTCTAATAAAAAAATAACCTAGATTGAAAATTGGAAAAATAATATGGTTTTCAATTGTAATTGGATTGATAGGCTGTCAGGCCAATCCAAACGAGTTGAATGCTGAAAGAAATATTTTGAAAGGAATTCAACTGAGCATGGAGTTGAAAAAGCCAATATTTTTGCATTTTACATGTCATGGGTGTGTTGGTTACAATGAATTTTATAAAGATTTAATTACTTCAAGAAAAATATTAAATAAACTTAATGAAGAATTTGTTGTAATTGAACTCTATACTGACGATAATGGCAAAATTCATACAAATGACACATTGAATTTGCATAAAATCAAGGTTTTTCAAGAAGGCAGAGAAAAGATAAAGAACGCAAAAACAATTGGAAACATAAATACGATCATCGAAGCTGATTGGTTAAAAAGATACTCACAACCTTTGTATCTAATTACGGATTCAGAACTAAATATTTTAGTCGAACCATTTGGATATACCCAAAAAAACAGGGTATTCTTTTTAGCAAAACTAGAGGAAGGGTTGAAAGAATTTAAAAATAAATAATATCACTTACCCCAAAAGTAAAAATGGCTTACAAAATACGGTATAAGATGCATATAAAAGATAATTCCTATTGAAGGATTCGTATATAGTACTGCAACTGAGGATTCCTTGAGCAACATCGATTAAAGAGCAGCGCCAATAGCCACCCAAGCCCTCTCTCTCACTACTCCCGCAGCGCAGGTCTATTTTGTTCTCAACTTTAGGGATGCAGCAAACCAAAATTAACAAATCAATTCATACGCAGCACCATAATCCCCGACATAGCGGGTACTTTGCCTAAATATTCGCTCAATGAGCGTTTGGAAATCGTTACTTTTTGACTTGTAGAAGAAGCATGTAATAGGCGCAGCAAACCGTCGTTGCCCCTAATAGCGAAACCTTGGTGCTCTATATCCAACCCCTTTACGTTGGAAGTTAAAACAATCATATCACCGGCTTGAATCTTGTCTTCTATATTTTTGACTTTGTACTTGGGGATATAAAACCATTCCTGAGCATTAATTCGATCTTGAGACAAAAGAATTTTAGACAACGTTAGGCTATCCCTTGTTTTTGGGTATAATTTTGGGTTTTGAGTGATAAATTGTATTTTTTTGGTCAATTTAGTACCACCTAATTCTTGGGTAATATCTCGATAATAGCCTTTTTCGATCATATTGAGCATCCATTCGCTAAAATAGTGTAACCGCGAACCGTAGCCATCCACAACGCCATTTCGGTACCGTAACTGCCGAATATGGTCGATATATTGCGCATAACTGCGTACCGAATCGGTGGCGGTAAGTGCCAATGCAGTGCACGATTCCACAAAAGTCCAGCAATCGAACTTCCTTAAATTAATCACGACCTGCTCTTGCTCGTTTGTTTCTAATGTATGGGAGACATAAGGCGTACCCAAAAAGGTTTGTGCGACTTGAAGTGTTCGTTCACTCAATGTGTTGCCAGTTATTGCCTGTATTTTCTCTATAAAAATCAGGCTATCTGCTGGTTGGCTGCTCCAATAACGTGTGGAAAGCGGTATTTTCGCTACTGCATCGGGCAAATGCGTTGGCTGCGCGGTACACTGCTGCCAACTCATAGAACAAAGTATCATGTAATACAAAGCAAAAAATCGATTTTTCATTTGACAAAGGAACGCTGCATATTGTAATAACGAGTACATTTGGGGCAAAATTTTACAAATATGCACCCAGTTGACACCCTTCGTATCCATTTTGATCCCAGCCAACTCATTGTTCTAAACATCGCCATGGCCTTCCTGATGTTTAGTGTGGCATTGGATATCAAATTATCGGATTTTAGGCAGGTTGTACGGTTTCCCAAGTCTGTTTTTGTCGGTTTAACGGTGCAATACCTGTTGTTTCCGCTCTTTACCTTGGCCTTGATTTACCTATTTAAACCACCGATTAGCGTTGCAATGGGTATGGTTTTAGTGAGCATGTGTCCATCGGGTAACATGACCAATTTTTTGGTACATTTTTCTAAGTCCAATATTGCGTTGTCTGTTACATTAAATGCTATTATTATTCTTGCAGCCTCTTTTCTTACGCCGGCAGGTTTTTTATTTTGGTCTAAATATATCGCCGGAGCCGAAGAGTTACGGCGCAGTTTTAGCATTGGTTTGGGCGAAATGGCTTGGATTATTGTGCAATTGATCGTTATTCCTTTATTATTAGGCATGTTTATTTATGCTCGGTTTACGACATTTACCGAAAAAATACGACCGTGGGTACAACGTGTGGCTTTGCTGATTTTCTTTTCTATTTTGGTATTGGCAGTATTGGCCAATCGTGAAAATGTGATCAACTACCTCGGATATATTTTTGTGCTGGTATTAGTGCATAATTTGGGTGCTTTGGGCGCTGGTTATGGACTGGCCAAATTGTTCCGTTTACCTGAATTGGATTGCCGTGCGCTGGCTTTTGAGTCCGGTATCCACAATACAGCCCTCGGACTTTTACTTATTTTTCGTTTTTTTGATGGTTTAGGCGGCATGGCATTGATCGCTGCTTGGTGGGGTATTTGGGATTTGATTACTGGTTATGCTTTAGCGGCGTATTGGCGGCGGACAAGTGCGCAGTTTGGGTAGGCGTTGAAGTATCCGGAGATAATTAATTGACATTTTGAACATTTGAAATGACGTAATATGTGTCGAACCTACGGCTCTCTTATGGTTGTGTAACATTGTGGCGGATTGAAATCCGCCGTTACAATATATGCCGAGCCTAATGGTTCTTCGTTCTGCGCCGCTCGGCTCCACCCACACAGCATTGGGCAATTTGGATAGCGTTTTGAATTGAGTGTGTGACAAAATCGGGGCATAGCATTGAAACTAGGAGAATTACCTACTTGTTCAGCATTAATTTAGAATGGAAAAATGTCATACTCCGAATTTTGTCATGCACTCAAATAATAAGATCCATCACTTCGGAGAAGTCCAACATTTGTAAAAAAATATCTCGAATGCCTCAACCGACTTCGGAGAAGTCCAACATTTGTAAGGGCTTTAGTCTGAGCGGCTCGTATCGCACAAAATGTGGGGGTGGACTATTTTACAACAAATGTTGGACTTCTCCGAAGTCATGGATCGGATCTTATGGACAAAATTGGGTTAAAGCATTGAAAAAGGCTGCTTAATCTTATTTAAATGCCAACTTAAATGAAGAAGTCCAGTTTACTCGTTGCAAAAAAATTTACCCCAATTAAAATAAACGTACTACCTTTGCATCACCGTATCAGTACAGTGATGCAGTGATGTCATTTTTTCCATTTTAAAAAAGTAAAAAGACACAACAAATCAATGTAATTTTTTGTTGTTTCAGAAAATATTGAAAATGAAATTTACGCCCATATTTGACCACCACCGCCCGATCCTTATTGCCGGGCCATGTTCAGCGGAAACTGAAGCGCAAGTAATGGCCACGGCGCACGGCTTAAAAGAGAGCGGTATCCAGATGTACCGCGCTGGAATTTGGAAACCCCGCACGCGCCCGGGTGCATTTGAAGGGATTGGAACACCCGGACTGAAATGGCTCAAACGCGTAAAAGAAGAAACTGGCCTGCCCGTGACCACCGAAGTAGCCAACGCGCAACATGTATATGACTGCTTAAAATATGGCATTGATGCCTTTTGGATTGGTGCGCGCACTACGGTGAATCCATTTTCGGTACAAGAAATTGCCGATGCCATGTCGGGTTCTGATATTCCAGTCATTATCAAAAATCCAGTCAATCCCGATTATAAACTTTGGGTAGGTGCTATTGAGCGGATGTACAAGGCTGGTTTGACCCGTATTGCGGCGATCCACCGTGGATTTTCGAGTTATGGTGATTCCAAATACCGCAATTTGCCGAGGTGGCAGATGGCGATTGATTTGATGCAGGAGTTTCCAGATCTGGAGGTCATTTGCGATATTTCGCATATTTGCGGACGTAGGGATATTCTAGCAGAAACCGCACAAAAAGCCTACGATCTCAATTTTGATGGTCTTATGGTAGAGGTACACCCTACGCCAGATACCGCTTGGAGCGATGCTGCACAACAGATTACGCCACCTCAATTTATAGAAATGATAGCAGCATTGGTTCGTCGCCATACTACCTCCGATGATCCCGATTATTTGATACAAATTGAAAAATTTCGTTCAGAATTAGATGATTTGGACGAAGAATTGATCAATGTTATCAGCCGTCGGATGGAATTAGTGCGCGAAATTGGTGCCGTTAAAAAAGATAAAAATATCGCTGTTTTACAACCTGAGCGTTTCCGCGCGATGCGTGAAGCATTAAGTCGGCGCGCTGCTAAAAATGAATTAAGCCCCGAATTTATTTCTTTGTTTCTGGAAGCCGTGCATCAAGAAAGTATTACGCAACAAGAACGGATTATTAACCCTCAATTACGTATTACCGCAGATCGTCCTGCTGAATTGTGGATGAATGATTAGGCCGTAAACACACCCATTTGAGAAGGTGCGAGTCCAACGTGATCTACTTCCAAGGGTAATACAGCGGTGCAACGCCAGAAGAGGTTTCGGTATAAAACATACGCGCAATACCCGAGTTGAGTTCCAATTCCTGCATCCGTGCTGGGTGTTTTCCGAGTAGGTATCCTAAGTCGGTGTCTGGCTGGTGTGTAGAGGTGATGGAGAGGAGGATTTATTTAAAATTTTGAGGTGATAATTTTGCGGTACAAACGTGTACAAAGCAAGTAAAAGTTCCAAACAGGGCGCAAAAATGAACCATAAAGAACATTCATTAAATCTGCTTTTTCATCAAATAATCCGTTTGAACTTCTTCTCCTAGTCTAAAAATGTGGGTATCAAAAACCACAAAACCATTCTTTTTATAAAAAGCAATGGCCTTGGTATTTTCCTCCCAAACACCTAACCAAAGATATGTTTTGCTATATGATTGTGCGATTTGTAGCGCTTTATCGAACAGCATTTGGCCTACTTTTTTACCTTGAAATGCCTTTAGAACATAAATCCGTTCTATTTCGAGGCTCATTGCATCTTGTAATTCGGTTTGCGCGCCTGCTAAATTTACTTTCAAATAACCTACGATATCAGTATCTGATATTGCAAAATAAAATTCGGAATCGGGGTGATTGATTTGAGACAACAGCTTCTCTGTATTAAAACCTGATTCTAAGTAGAAAAGCATATTTACCGAAGTATTGCACCAAGCAAATGTTTCGGTAAAAGTTGTTTTCCCTATCTGCTGCAAATCGAGGACATCAGCGGGCAATACACGTTTTAGTGTTATTATTTGATCCATTTAGATACAAATTTATGCTAAAAGCGTAAAAATCAACGCCAAAATAGCCGGCACTGCCTGCACAAAAAAGATCTTTTTACTAGCGGTGAGTGCGCCATAACAGCCCGCAATGATAACGCAGCCCAAAAAGAAAAGCGCAATATTGTGCTGCCAAACCGGATCGGAGATAAAAAATGTCCAGATCAGTCCGGCGGCAAGAAAACCGTTGTACAGCCCCTGGTTGGCGGCGAGTGTTTTGGTGGGTGTAAAGAGTTCGGATTTCAATGCGCCTCGAAACACTTTTTTGCCCTGTGTTTCCCATGCGAACATTTCGAGCCAAAGGATATAAATATGCTCTAGGGCAACAAGGCCGATGAGGATTTGTGATAGGGTACTCATATTGCTATTTTACTTTAAATATTTTAGTTGCCATTTCTTTCAATTCCGCAGTTCTCGTCAAAATTTCATTTCTGCTCCATTGGGTCTTTTGAGCCAATTCTTGGGTTAAAACCGCAGATGATTGCGCTAAAATAGGTCTTTTTTTCAAAAAATCATCATTTCCAATAGTTTGATTATCGTTTGCCCCTAAAATGGTGAGATTACCAATAGTCTGTTTTAAATCTTCCATATTAAGATCCAGTACGCTCGATGAAGCATTTTTAGGATAAATATGCTCAATAGTTGTATCTGCAAACATAAATACACGTGATTTATCTATACAAATTGGTTCACCTACTGCACCATTTCGATACCAACGTAAGTAGTCCTCCAGGGTGATTAAAAAATACTTGATGGGTTTATTACTCCCTCCATTAGAAGAATAAATCAAGGAATCTAGCGATGATTTAAAAAAAGTATCGTTTGCTTTTTTGTCCAGCAAATCCTGCAACTTGTTTTTTAAAGAATTTAAAGTGTAACCGCTTGGATTATTCCTAATCGAACCTGATTCAGCATGGACAATTTTCAAAATATCACTGTGGTGCTGCTTGCAAATAATGACATACCTGAAATGGAAACGTTCCAAAATATTAACCATTTCAGCAAAAGTCCGATGATCCAAATTACAACCCGCGAGTAGTATTGGCAGAAAAGTACTGGTTTTGAGTTCGTTGACTAGCAAGGACAGTCGGTTACGATCCCAAGATTCTACTGGCTGCTGGATAGGGAAAACCCACTCTCCTTTTACTAATTTTCTGCCATTAACTACTTCATGCTGTATCTTTTGGGTTTGAAGAAAGATGTCGTCTGCATCCTGAACAGTTACAGTAGTCTTTGTCTGTTGAGGATAAAAATAGCCTAAAAAATCATCAAACAGCGTGTTTTGTCCAGGTCGATCTTCTTTGTAGGAAGCATAAATAGCCCTCAAAAAATCTTCTGTTTCTCGAGGTGGATCCGACAATATTTTGTCCCAGTAAGATTCCACTGAGTCTTGTTGAGGCGGATGCCCTTCTAATAATTCAAGTGTTTTTGCCCTCAATAAATCCCCTTCTGTCAAATTTTTACCTCGATCATTTAATACTTGAAACAAGGTGTATGCCTCTTTCTTATCTTGCGTAACAATATGAAGGATAGTAAAATCATCATCAATATTTTGTTCAAGAATTTCAAGGTTGTCCAAATAAACATTAATATCCTGCGATTCGGTCAATATTTCTACCTTTTTGTTTATCTTATCAAAAGCGTATTTAAGACGTTTATGTGAATCACGATCAGCTTGGGGATTTGAAGAATGGATTAATGCTGAAAAAAAAGTATCATCTGTCTTGGATAGTTTGAGTACATTTTCAATAGCAATATTACGATTGGTTTCTTGCTCAAATTGGAGATAACGCGGTATTAATTTATCTATTCTTTTGTTTGTAATGGACAAGTTATTGGTATCACCATTTTTTTCTGCTAGGGCTACTATTTTTTGGTAGTTCAGAATTATGGCATTGGCTAAAAGTACAAAAGTAGCAATACGTTGCTGCCCATCCACCAATTCATATTCAAATTTTTGTACTGTTCCGATAATTGGTCGTTGCACACTTACAATACCACCTAAGAAGTGGTTTTGAGGCTTTCTTGCTTTTCTACTATTATAAACCTTTTCTAAATCGCCAAGAAAATCATCAATTTCCTCTTTTTCCCAAGCATACCCCCGTTGATACTTTGGTACGCGTAGCAAAGGTTGATTTTGAAAAATAGTGCCGACAGCGGCATAAACTGGGTTAACTTGCATAATCTAGATTAAGAATAATGGACAAAAGTACGAGAAATCACAGCATATTCAAAATTTTGAACTTTCTTGCGCTATATTAGAAAACTAGGAAACACGCGTACAAGAAAAAAACAATCATTAATTTGTTGATAATTAGTTATTTTCAGTACAATTTACAAATCCTCCTCTTTTTTTATCCGTACAAACAAAGGCTTCACTACCTCCTCCTCTTTCGGCAGCCCGTGCAACAAATCCCAATCCGATGTATCCTCCAAATCGACCCGTTTGCCCATTTTTTTCTGAATCACTCGGAAATGGTGTTCATCTTCCGGTGTAACAAAGGAAATGGCCTCGCCTGTTTCTCCCGCCCTTCCGGTACGCCCAACACGGTGGATAAAATCTTTAGGAGAGCGCGGTAATTCGTAATTGATCACTACTGGCAATGCAGGAATATCGATCCCCCGCGATGCCAAATCGGTCGCAACCAAAATATCAATTTCGCCTGATTTAAAATACCGCAACGCATCGGTACGGGCACCCTGCGATTTTTGTCCGTGCATCGAAAGTGCTTTAAAACCATTGATTTTTAGTTTGTTCACTACGCTATCTGCTTTATGGATTGAGGAAGTAAACACTAATACTTGTTGGAGTTTGCGGGTTTTAATCAGGTAACGCAACAAAGGGCCTTTTCGTTCTTCGCTCACACTATACGCCACTTGTGTAATGAGATCCAAGTTTTCGGTTTCCGCAGCAATTTCAATCTTCACTGGATTATGCAGCAACATTTCGGTGATGGTATTGATGTCCTTACCGAGTGTAGCCGAAAACAGTAAATTTTGCCTTTTAGGTGGTAATAGGGCAAAAATACGGTTCATCTCATCTTTAAAACCCAAATTCAGCATTTTATCCGCTTCGTCGAGCACTAGCGTATCAATTTCAGACAAGTTCATGGCTTTGCTTTCTACCAAATCCAGTAAACGACCAGGCGTAGCCACCAATACTTCCACGCCTTGCATCTGAATCATTTGGGGGTTGATGGATGCACCGCCAAATACAGCAAGTCCTTTTACGGGTCGTGGCAAATTTTGGCTAAATATCTTGAATACTTCGCCCACTTGTACCGCCAATTCTCGCGTTGGCACCAAGATCAAAGCCCTGATATGCCGATTTTTAGCGGGCTTTTTTTGCTGCATTTGTTGCAAAATAGGCAATGCGAAACTGGCCGTTTTGCCCGAACCCGTTTGCGCTATACCCAATATATCCTTACCGGCCAATATTGCTGGAATAGCGGCAATTTGGATGGGATAAGGTGTTTCGTAGCCGTTTTGGGCAGCAGCGGTAACAAAAGGTGCGGATAAACCAAGTTCGTAAAAAGTCATGTAAATGCGTGGAGCGGGATGTTAAATGTTAATTCTATAATACAATGTAAAATAAGTTTTTTTATACGTGTAGTATGCTTTTTCACCACAAAAGTGCACAAAGAACACAAAGCGTTGCGTACACTAAAGTGTATGTCTCCTCATTATCTCCTAGTTTGTAGCTATTGACCGACCCAGAATGGGTCAAATGTTTATAGCAAAATCGCGGTTTCAATACGTGTGCGACCCCAACGGGGTCGAATGTCGTACAGCCACATTGCTCTATAAACATTTGACCCATTCTGGGTCGGTTACATCCTCAAAACCTAAAACAACTTATTTTACATTGCATTTTATCCGCAAAGGTCGGAAAAAATTACAGCATTTTTTCGAGTGTATTGATATTCCGAGTTGTAACCACGCTTTTGAACTTTGCTTTGGCCAAAATTTTAGCAAAAGGAGTACCTAATGTATCTCCAATTTTGACTTTCCAGTACATCACACCATTGCCCAAAGCAATGCGGCTCGCTTCTTCTCCAACTTCTTTTCCAAGCGCCATGAGCAAGTCCATATAACTACTGTTTTCTACAAAAATGATATAGGCATGGTGCATATCGTCTTTTTCAAAAGGATATTGGGCAATGATATTGGCCAATACCTCGTATTCGTAGAGCAATACATTAGCATCGTAGTGGAAAGTGGAGGAAAGCCCTTTTTCTAATTTGGGTTTTATCTCCTCTATGGTTTCATTGGCGGTAAATACTACATTACCCGTTTGTAAATACGTCGTTACGTCTTGGTAGCCCATCGTTTCAAAAGCCGATTTCAGATCGGTCATTTTGATACGAATATTACCAACGTTGATGCCTCTTAAAAAAGCGATATATTGCATAGTGTAACATGAGTTAGAAATGTGGCTCTAATAGACATTATAGTTGTAGGCATCGGCCGACCCAGAATGGGTCAAATGTTTATAGAGGAATGTAGGTGTATGACATTCGACCCCGACAGGGTCGCATGCGTATTGAACCACGCTTTTACTATAAACATTTGACCCATTCTGGGTCGGCTATACCCTCAAAGTAAAAAAATATTTAAACGTTAAATATCAAATTACTTACACAATAGCCCCATTCCTTCACAGCAAAGGTATTATTTTTTTCAAGAACACCTCTCGAGTTTTGTAGGCTTTTTTCGTAGATGCCCCCCCGATCATTTCCTCCCTATCCATAAAGCGTAGCATTGGATCAATTACAAAACATAAATCGTGGATACACGTTAAATATATCAAATAGCCACACCAGTTAACCCATTTATTTATGACACAAATACCTTTTCAAATCCGCTATTTTAGCGCACCATCTAGCCAAAGCCAGCCTGCACAACTTTGGCTTAAACCTGATTTTTGGGAAATAGTACTAGACAATGACGATAAATATTTTTCAGAGGGCACATCTGAAAAACCAACCATTATCCAATGGCCGCTGAGTGAAATCCATCGTGGGGATGCCAAGGAGGGAACCATTACTTTTCGATTTGGCCACTTTCCGTTCCAGTCGATGGAGTGCCGCGAACCAGATTTTCACCAAGCGGTATTGAGTAATTATCCCACGCATAATTTGATACATGAACGCGGCCAATCGATATTGGGTTCGCTATTGAAGGCTGTATTGGCATTTTTAGCGATTGTATTGGGTATTATTGCGTTGGCTTATTTTTGGCTTGTACCACTTTTGGCGGCGTCATTGGTGGGTGTTATGCCGCAACAAGTGGAAATTGATTTGGGCAAACAACTTTCCGAAAGTATATTAAAAGAGTCGGAAATAGATACAGCGCGTTCTGTTTTACTACAAAACTTTGCCGATAAGGTTGATTTTGAAAGTAATTATCCGCTCTCATTCACCGTTGTCCATAGTAATGAACTCAATGCTTTTGCGATACCGGGCGGCAAAATTGTGGTCTATGATGGCCTTTTGAATAAGATCGAAACCCCTGAAGCACTCGCGGGTTTGTTGGCACATGAAGCAGCGCATGTTAAAAAAAGGCATTCGCTCCAATCCATTGCCCAGCAGTTGTCTCGGTATATGTTTTTGTCGCTTATACTGAGCGATATGAGTGCTTTGGTGGTTGTTCTTGCCGAAAATGCTAATCTTTTTGCTTCGATGAGTTATTCAAGGGCGTTAGAACAAGAAGCGGATCAATTGGCTTTAGCCAGTCTTCAAAAAAACCACCTCGATCAAATGGGGCTGGTTGGCCTTTTTGAGGTACTCCAAACAGCGGATAAGGCAACACCCAAAGATGGCACACAATTCTTTAAGTCACATCCACTCACAGAGGAACGGATTGCTATGGCACGCGCAGCGGCGGCGGCACAACCCTTGCCGCAGCAAAATGAGTCTTTGAATGCGGCATTTCGGGTATTACAACAGATAAAAGAGTAGAACTTATACCATAATTTATGATACAACAGTCCATTGAGCGGCTCGCTTTTCTTTGCGACACCATTCCGGCCTTATTACGCCAAATCAGTCCCCAGGATTTTAACCACAAACCGCATCCCGACAAATGGAGCAAAAAAGAAGTAATTGGTCATTTGATCGATAGCGCAACTAACAACCACCAGCGTTTTGTGCGGGGACAATTTGAAGATACGCCTAAAATTCTTTACCAGCAAAACCATTGGAATACTTATAGTTACCACCAAAATATGGATGCAGATCAGATCATTACATTCTGGACAGTGTACAACAAACAATTGCTGGAAATCATAAAATGTATGCCCGCCGAAATGCTTTTGCGCACAGTGGAAACCAATGATGTGCATACGATTGCTTTCCTATTTGAGGATTATGTGACACATGCAGAGCATCATTTGAGGCAAGTGGTGGATTATTAGCAGTATTTTGTCTTTTTTAACATACAAACGCTTGATTATCTGTTTGATAATCAAGCGTTTGTATGTTATTTGTCTCCTCCCGTATTTTCAATATTATAAATCTTAAAGCACCTCTTCCAGCCAATCATCAATCCTTTTTTTTCAGAATTGAAATTGACACCAATACCTGTAATCACTTTGCCGGAAGCGCGATATTTACAAGTTTAATCTTGTTTTTTAATTTGATCCATCCCTTCTTGCGCCGTTTTGTTGAATTTGAATTCAAAAATATACACATCCGTCAAGGTTTGAATTACGCTATCGGCGTGGCTTTGTGAGGAATGGACTTCGCTATCAAAAATATTAGTATCAATTTTATAGGTATCTTTTGGTGTGGCATTGTTACTTGTTGATTCGATTTTGTTGTGCGTTTAGTAGAATGTGACATATATTTGGTCATAAATTTATGGTTTTCAGTTCAATAAAACCAAACCAAGTTCCTGCAAAACCTGTAAATTTGTCCGTTATTAACGATAACCACTCAACCTATTTACTCATCAAACACATACCAAATTATGTCAAAATTCAATTTAACCCTCTTTTTTTGCCTGCTCTTGGGCGTATTAAATGCACAATCGGATTTATCCCAATTGCTCAAACAAATGAGCGAACAAATAAAACCTACTGTAACCATCGACAAAGATGAAGTGACGCAGCAAATGACGTGGGACGACAAAACACCCTGGAAAGTATCGTTGTATATCGAAACAACAACCAAAGGCAAAAAAAATACCGAGCGATACGAGTTTAACCTAGCCGATTTCAACGCTTACCTTGTCATTCGGCAAGCAAAAGATAAATACCAAGGCGTTCAATGCAAAACAGACCGCGATCGGAAATATATCGCTTATTGGGAAAACAACGAACGGGACGGCTATACCAATAATTTTTTACTCTATTTTAAAGATGCCACCCTTGCCGATGAATTTACTAAACAAATCAAGGAAGCGATACCATTGGCGCAAACTGCATGGAATGCATCGGCCCAAATTCCCGAAACATGGGACGCACTAAAGGGTTATGTTTCCGCTAAAATTGGTCATGTTGGCGTAGAAAAAGCCACCATAAAACAGATTTTAGAATCCGATAAAACCTTTGATGACCGCGCAAAACTCACCAAAATAGAATCGGGCAATAGCGAACCCGTTACCGAAGTATTTGAGTGGAGTTGGGGCGATCTTGACCCAAATAGCATCGATCTCAAGTTAAAAGGCGATCTTGTTACCGTAGGAATTGATGCCAGACGCAACCTTCGTTTTGTACAAGCCATGAAAAATGGTACCGCGAATGGCTATAAAAAGGACATTTCGTTTTTGGTGAATACCCCCGATGATGCCAAATTATTGATTAAAGGACTCGAAAAACTCATCCCATTGGGCGAAAAAGCGCTTCAAAACAGGTTGCCCAAAGTAACTTCACTGGAAGAAGGCATAAAAATGCTCAACACACACCTCGTTCCAATACAACAAAAAGACGAACGCATCGAGCAGGTCATTTCCGGCGATGCTAATATGACTTTGACTCGAAAAGAACTCATGGAAAACGACAAATCTAAAAACAAGGAATTGGTGTATGATTTCTATTTAGGCGATTTGGCGGCCAATACCGTTGATTTGGACATTTCGTCCAATGAAGCCAGTATTGAGGCATTTACCCTCCAAAGTACAAGGATGGTAGCGGTAAAAAATAATGGTGTACAAGCCAATTACGAGAAAAAAGTGGCATTCACAGCACCCAATATCGAATCGGCCCGCGCTATTCATGCTTTACTGCCCCAAATTATCGCTTTGGTTCCCGCACAGGTCGTCGCAGCGGAGACGAGTACATGGCTAATAAGTGCTTTGGCGGATATGCCAACACTAAAAAATACCACACAAGTCACCCTCAAACAAGGAGCAACCTCCTGCGCTTGGATTTTGACAGTCGTAACGACTTCTGAAAAAAAACAAGAAGAAGAAATTTGGGAATTTGAATTAGAACGCGTCGATATTGCCGACATCAAATTCAACGTTAGTGGCAAAAATATTGAAGTAGTCATCCCTGCCAAATTAAAGGAAAAAGTATTCAAATATTATGACGATGGTAAACAAAGCTTTGTAAACTCCATAGAAATCCCTGTTGACTCCATTAGTAAAGCCAAAAAAGTGGTCAAGACATTTCAGTCGATGGGCGAAGGCTGTAAACGCAATTAGGCTAAGTTTTTACGAAAAAGTAATACGAACTAGGCTGTTTGTAAAAACTTCTTCGTAGGTTTACCCCATTAAATTAAATCTATATGAGTATAAAAAAAGCAGTCGTATTAACAGCCAATTTATTAAATACCTCCAATGCCAAAACCGCTCATGGCCTGATACGGGGTTGTGAGCGGTTTTCTATTGTGGGCGTTATTGATACTGTAAGTGCAGGCTTGGACGCTGGCACTGTGTTGGACGGCAAACCACGCCAAATTCCAGTCGTGGCCACCATAGCGGAAGCCAAGGCCGCTCACCCCGATTTGGCCTATTGTATCATTGGCATTGCTACTTCTGGCGGTATTTTGCCGGAGTATATGCTTGCTCTTTTGCGCGAAGCCATTGAAATGGGTATCTCCATCGTAAATGGCTTGCACGACTACCTCAATGACAGACCCGATATAGTGGCATTAGCAACGCAACACGGTGCTGAACTGTTAGATGTACGCCGACCTAAAAAACGTGCGGATCTCCACTTTTGGAATGGGAGTATTTATGGCGTAAAAGCGCCGATTATTGCACTTTTGGGCATGGATTGTGCGCTAGGTAAACGCACCACAACGCGTTTTTTGATCGAGGCTTGCCAAAAATCGGGTATCAATGCACAGATGATTTACACCGGACAAACGGGTTGGTTACAAGGCGGAAAATACGGTTTTATCTTTGATTCTACGCTCAATGACTTTATTTCGGGCGAAATGGAGCACGCCATTGTATCTTGCTATAAGGAAACAAACGCAGATTTGATCTTGTTGGAGGGGCAATCGTCGCTCCGTAATCCAACTGGGCCCTGCGGCTCTGAATACCTGGTATCGGCCAATGCCAAATACGTGGTTCTTGTGCACGCGCCCAAGCGCAAGTATTTCCACGATGAACCAGCCTGGGGCGAAATTCCATCGGTAGAAAGTGAAATACAACTGATCGAAATGTATGGCTCAAAAGTGATAGCGCTCGCGCTCAATACCGAACAATGCACACTCGAAGAAGCCGAAAAATTTCAACAAACTTATGAACAACAACTGGGTATTCCAGTGCTTTTACCGCTAGAACAAGGTGTGGACAAAGTAATTCCATTGCTAAAGAACTTGTAAAACATAATTTCTTTGGCATCATCATAGCCGTCTTCGGAGAAGACCAACATCTGTAACTTAAAAAAAATTATGAAAATTAAAAATATTAAAGTTGATATAAAAAACCTTTTGCTCAAACGCCCTTATACCATTGCCACCAAAACGGAAACGGAGGTGCAAAGCGTCTATATCGAACTGGAACTCGAAAATGGTCTCATTGGTATTGGAGCGGCCAACCCATCGGCCAATGTTGTCAACGAAACCGCCGAGGAGAGTTTTGTCCACCTACAATCAGAAACATTGCAACGCTTGGTTTTGGGGCGCGATATACGTCATTTTCAAAAGATTATCGACGATATTAGGGCTATTTTCCCTACCAAACCCGGTACTGTAGCAGCAGTTGATATTGCATTGCACGATGCATTTGGCAAATTAATCGGTATTCCTATTGTGGACTTTTATGGCCGTTGCCACGAATCTATGCCGACATCGGTGACTATTGGTATCAAAAATGTAGCCGATACGGTAGAGGAATCGGAGGAATACAAGGCTTCTGGGTTTAGGGTATTGAAAGTAAAAACCGGCCTCGATGTGACCGAGGATATAGAACGGATACTAAAACTCCGCGAACGCCACGGTGATTATTTCACCATCCGGGTAGATGCCAACCAAGGCTACGATCTCAAGGATTTGCGGCTATTTTTGGATAAAACCAAAGATGCGCATATCGAATTGACAGAACAGCCCGTGTTGGTAGGTTCGGAGTCTATTTTGATGGAATTGCCTTGGGAGCAACGTCGGTTATTTGCGGCGGATGAATCTTTAAAAAACGCCCGTTCTGCCTTACAATGGGCCACTGCACCACTGCATTTTGGCATTTATAATATCAAATTGATGAAATGTGGCGGTATTCGGGGCGCACTAGAAATAGCCAATATTGCCCGACAGGCCGATATTGAACTGTTCTGGGGCTGCAACGACGAGAGTATTATTAGTATCACAGCGGCTTTGCATGCGGCTTTTGCTTGCCCACATACACGTTATATTGATTTGGATGGCAGCCTGGATTTGGCCACCGATTTCACAGATGCCGGGTTTATTTTGAAAGATGGCGTGATGCGGTTGAGCGATGCGCCGGGATTGGGGGTGTAATTGATAAGGGATACTCAACAGATGAGTAAAAAGGCTACAGATTCTATAATAATATTTTATAAACTACCCTTAAATGGCTATAGTCTTAATCGCGTCTTCGAGGTTGATGATGTTTAAATTGATGTGAACAAGTCCATTCTCCTTAACGAATTGGCTGAACCCCGCTTGATCCGTGATCTCCAGGTTCAGGATTTTTTGGTTCTTAGTCTTTATCAGGAGGCCAATGTTGCCTTTGGTATTATAGCACATGCCATATTTGTGGCTATTTCTGTACCCATATCCCCAATAATGCTTAATCGGGTCGAAAAAAACCAATTGCGCCGATTCAACTTCCGACCAATAAAGGCTGCGGGGGGCAAGATGGATTGGGAAATATTGATAAGTAATTTTTCCCGAGTCGATCGTCAACTTGAAGCGCAGTGACAACAGCAACGCCAACGGGAGCAGTACGAGCGCCAAAACAAAAGCAATATTGTCTAAACTGCGTTCGCTAGGTTTAGAAAAATTGATCAGTAAAAGCAGGATTATGGGGATATATGCAACCCAAAACCAAGCCTGAAACAACTTATTTTGCTGATAATAGATGCTCTTCATGCTGAAAAAACCTTGAAATTATAACGTCGCGTTGAAAAATTAAAAAGATCCAAAATTTTGAAATTATTACCACAGAGAATGGTCTCAAACCTACAAGAAACCATATTCCGATATGAAAAATTACCCCAAAATACTTAATGGCGTTAGACATTATACAGCACTAGTGATGTAATGCTGTATAATGTCTATTAAAAGAATAATTCGTTTTTGTTGCCTTTTTCAAGGCTTGATGATGAAGCACAACCTCCCATTCAAAACCTACCTCAAAACAGTAACATCGCCCTTCAACAACACTTCCTCCCCATTCGTCAATTTTACGGTTACATAATAAACATATACGCCCGGATTGGAGGGCTTACCCTTTACAGAACCATCCCAACCGGGCCAAGTACTCAAGGTAGTTGGCTCATCCCAAAGATATACCGAACTACCCCAGCGATCAAAAACATGCACTTTTTGTAGCAATTCGATGGACGGGCCACCGAAAATACGCCAAATACCGTTATCATCATCCCCTTCTATCGTAAATATGTTGGGGATAAAAATCTGAATATCGTTATTGACAATAATACTTATACGCGCCGTATCGGTACAACCATCAGTATTTGTGATCGTTACGGTAATCACTTCTGAATTGGCTGCAATCCACTGCTGTGTCAGGGTATTCGCGTTCAACGTATCGCGCAATGGTGACCAAACAATACTTTCCCAAGATAATAAGGTGGTTTGCGCTTCTATTTCGATAGGGTTGCCCAAATTGACCACTTTCGTGGATGGCAAAGTGATTACTACCGGATCGGGCAGATCAATCATAACTGTTGTATCGCGAGAGCAACCTGCATTATCAGTCACTAAAATGACATGCGTACCACTCGGGACATCAATCCGAGGCCCTGTGACCGATGCGCCATCCAATTTATAAGTAAATGGCGCACTGCCTCCACTTGGGTTCATCGAAACGCCGAGCGTATTTTTATTACACTCCGGCTCTAAGGCAGAAAAACCGAGTTGGATCACTTCTGGCGAGGTAACAGTGGCCGTTGCTGTGGCTGTACAACCTTTACTATCTGTAACTGTGACGGTATAAGTCCCTGCTTTTAAGCCCGTTATATTGACTGTCGTTTGGTTATTGCTCCATTGATAAGTATAGGGCGAAGTACCGCCATTGGCTACACCATTGATCGCGCCATCGCTGCCGCTTTCGCAAGAAAGACCAAATCCATTGGGTTTTAATTGGAGGTTGGCTGTAGCAGTAACCGGTGGCGGCGCGGTAACCGTCCCTGTGGCTGTTGTACTGATGCCGTTGCCGCCTGTTACGGTGATCGTATAGTTGCCCGGTGCAAGATCTTCGATCAAGCCCGTTCCGTTGGTGGTAGCAATCGTCCCTGACCCACTTTGGCTATTACCCGACCAATTATAGGTATAAGGAGCAATTCCATCAGTAGGAATAATAGAGAGTGTGCCATCCACATCGCCGGAGCAATCCACAGCACCATTTTGGATATTGACTTCGGGTGCGCAGTCGCTGGTATTGAGCGTCGTGATAATATTAACCGTTGAATCGCAGTTTTGAACAGTTTTCAGGTTAAGCACCTGCGTGCCTACCGCAGCGGGGTCGCAGGTGGTCAGATTGATCGTTACATTGTATGGCAAATTGACGACTACGGTATAGGTAGCAGTAGATGTACATCCATTTACATTCGTTGCTCTAACTGTATAAGTCGTTGTAATTAAGGGCGTTATAGAAATTGATGCCGTCGTAGCATTAGAATTCCAAAGGTAAGTTCCTCCTCCTGTTGCCGTTAATGTAGCAGCGGTACCTGCACAAATATTATTCGTACCCGAACTTGGCGTAATGGCCGCAATAGGTAATGCAGCCACGGTGACCACCACTGGAGTACGAGAAGTACTGGTACAATTCGTAGCAGGGTTAAATGATTCTGCATAAAATGTGTAAATACCTACTTGTGCCGGAATCGTGGGCAAATAGGTTAAAGTATTGGTGGCTAATGCCGTACCTCCTGTTGCGGTAGCATACCAATTGACTTGCAAACCTGCTGCTACCACAACTGATAGCGTTGGTACTGTACTACCAACACAAATCGTAGGATTACTCGGGTTGGTTGGTAATGCCACTGGCGGGCAATTACAATTGGGTGAATTGATATTTTGTGATGCTTTACATCCATTTGCTCCCGTAGCCAACAGTACAATATTCGTACCCTCTGGGATATCGGTGATCGTATAATCACCACCGCCATTATTCACTACTGTCCCCGATGTGGCAACCAAAGTAACCGCATTAGAAGTAAGATCAATAGAATATGAGGTTAGGGCTGGCGGTGTACATTCAATTAAGCCAATATCGAGTGTGGGCAGCGGATTAGCCGTTATCGTAAAGGTAACTGGGGTACCTGAGCACGTCCCTAATTGTGGTGTTACTTGAATCGTGGCCACCTCTATCATTTCAATATCGGGCGAAACGGTAAATGAAATATTCCCGGTGCCCACCGACTGGTTAAGACCAATTCCAGTATTACTATTTGTCCAATTAAACGTGGACATCGCCGTACCGTTAAAATTGACAATAATGGCCTGTTCGGCACATACGGTAATCGAAGCGGGAGTCGTCAACATTGGTGCTGCAGTGACCGTAAGCGTAACGGGCGTACGCGTAGCACTTACGCAACCGGTAGTCGGATCGAGTGTTTCGGCATAAAAAGTATAAACACCTGGCGGGTAAGAGGCCGCTGGCGGTGTCAAAGAGGCCATATTGGTCACAATAGCCACTCCTCCGGTTGCCGTCAAGAACCAATTGACTTGTAATCCTGTACCTGCGGTTACCGACAAGGCAGGAATTGGTGTACCTTGGCAAGCACTTGGATTGGAGGGATTGGAGGCAGCCGGTACCGACGGACAATTGCAATTGGGCGCATTTACCGTTTGGTTGGCGAAGCAAGAAGCCGATGTAGATGCATTAATATCCACATTGATACCTGCTGGAATATTGGTAATAATAAAATTACCAGCACTACCGGTTACTGTTCCCACCGATGCGGTAATAGTTGCGCCGTTGGTGGTCGTTAATGCCACCGAGTAAGTCAATAAAGAAGGCGCACATTGAACCGTTCCAATGGTAATTACAGGATTAGCATTGGCTGTAATGGTAAAATTGACGGGTGTACCTGGACAAGTTCCGAGGGTTGGTGTTACTACAATGGTACTCAATTGTGTGGTAGCCAAATTTGCAGGCGGCGTAAATGAAATATTTCCATTACCCGAAGCAGGAAGCCCAATATTGGCATTGCTATTTGTCCAGGCAAAAGTAGCGCCTGCTGTACCTGTAAAATTAGCGGTGACCATATTACCCGCGCAAAGGTTATTGCTCGGAACAGCACTCATCGTTGGCGTAGCATCAATGGTTAAAATAACAGGAGTACGATTCGCTACGCAGCCCGTAACAGGGTCTTTTGCTTCTGCATAAAAAGTATAAATTCCGGGTGTTAAAGGCCCAGTTGGCGTAAATGATAAGGTATTTGTGGCAATAGCAGTGCCGCCCGTTGGGTTAGCAAACCAATCGACTTGCAAACCAGCATTAGCCGTTACTGTTAATGCAGGAATAGGTGTGCCATCGCAAATCGTAGGGCTATTAGGGTTACCTGCTATCGGTACTGAAGGGCAGTTGCAATTTGGTGCAGTTATGGCTTGTTGTGCTTGGCAGGTAGCCGATGAAGTAGCATTCAATGTAATATTGGTACCTGCTGGAATTTGACTAATAAAGAAACTGCCACCCGATCCGGCTACCGTACCCGCTGAACTATTGAGCGTTTGGGTATTGGTGGTGGTGATGGCTACAGAATATGTTTGCAAATTAGGAGCACATGAAATCGTTCCAATGGTGATAACGGGCAATGCGCCAATATTAATCGTAAAATTGACAGGTGTGCCGGGGCAAGTGCCTATTTGTGGGGTTACAGCAATGGTGGCCACTTGCGAAGTGACCAAACTAGTTGGCGTATTGAAGGCAATATTACCCGAACCGGTGGCTGCTATTCCAATATTGACATTACTATTGCTCCAATTAAAAGTAGCACCACTACTACCCGTAAAGTTGATCGCCACAGGCTGTCCTGCACATACCGGTACATCGGCGGGCGCGGTCATGGTGGGCGAAGCATTTACGGTTAAAGTAACTGGCGTTCGGGTCGTACTCACACAACCTGTTGCGGGGTCTCTTGTTTCTGCATAAAATGTATAAACACCTGCTGTAAATGGCCCTACGGGTGTAAATGAAGCGGTATTACTCGCCAATGCAGTACCTCCTGAAGCAGCAGCGTACCAATTCACCTCTAAACCAGCGGTAGCCACTACCGTCAAGGCGGGAATCGTAGCACCTTCACAAATCGCTGGATTATTGGGCGAAGTAGGTGCATCTACGGTAGGGCAATTACAGTTGGGTGCATTTACCGTAGTTTGGCTGGTACAACTTGCTGCCGAGGTTGCAGTGATACTGATATTAGAACCTGCTGGAATAAGGCTAATCGTAAAACCGCCGCCGCTGGGTGCTATTGTACCAGCAGTTGCTGTGAGGCTCGCCGCATTTGAAGTGACAACTACAGTATAGGTCAATAAATTAGGCGCACAGGTTACTGTTGAGATGGTTAAAGTAGGTGGTATATTGGCAGTAATGGTAAAATTAACCGGAGTACCAGGACATGTTCCAATTTGTGGGGTAACTGTGATCGTCGAAATTTGAGTAGCCGAAAGTGCTGCTGGTGTGGTAAAACCAATATTGCCACTACCCGTAGCCCCTAAACCAATGGCAGTATTGGTATTGGTCCAGTTAAAATTAGATCCTGTTGTTCCCGAAAAATTGACGGCAACGGGCTGCCCTGCGCAAACGGTTAAATTGGCAGGGGTCGTCATCGTCGGCAAGGCATTTACGGTAATGGTAAATGTCCGCGCAGGCCCCGTACAAGTTCCAATGGCCGGCGTTACGGTAATGGTTGCCGTTTGGGTGGTGGTTGGCGCGGCTGCAGTAGCATTAATATTACCCGTTCCGGTGGCTGGAATACCGATGGCCGGATTACTATTGGTCCAAGAATAAGTTGCGCCAACGCCTGCTCCGCTAAAAACAGCCGCAATAGTGCCGCCGCCACAAATCGAAATATCCGGTACTGTATTCATGGATGGCCCAGGCGATACCGTAATATTGAAGGTAATGGCTGGGCCCGAACAAGCCGAAAGTATGGATTGTACCGTAATAATACTCGTTTGGGGCGTAGTAACATTGGCGGCATTAAAACTCAGATTACCAGTGCCTGAAATGGGCAAACCAATGGCTGTATTATCGTTGAACCAAGTGGGGGCTACATTATTTGGCTGGCTTGTAAAATTGACATTAATGGGTTGACCCGAACAGACCGATACATTGGCCACTGGTGATACCTGCGAGGCCGGACGTACCGTAATGGTAAAGGTAGAAGCAGGCCCCGGACAACCTCCGGTGGCCAAAACAGTAACATTGGTTACTTCTTGTAGTCCCGTAAATACTGGGGAAGTAACACTAATATTACCGACACCGCTATTGGGTACACCTGTACCCGAATTCGTACTGGTCCAAGAATAATTGACACCAGTGCCGGTAAAAGTGACATCAATATCTTCGCCAGCGCAAACAGTGATATTATCAGGCTGATCTACGATCAAGCCGGGATTGATCCGAATAGTAAAATTGCGGGGTGGCCCTTCACATCCTGCAGCATTTACGGGCGTAACGATGATATTGGCAATTTCCTGCATGGCCACATTGGCACTATTAAAATTGATATTACCTGTTCCCGTACCTGTCAACCCAATATCGGGATTATCATTGGTCCATTCATACATCGTTCCGGGCGCACCTCCAGCAAAAGATACCGATACAAATGTTCCCGCACATTGGGTGATATTATTAACGGCGTTCATGGTGGGGCCAGGGCTTATCACAATTGGAAAAGTTACTGGCGTGCCCAGACATGGCCCATCAATAGGGGTCACCGTTATATTAGCCGTAGTCGTAGCCGTTACATTCGCTGCCGTAAAACTAAGATCGCCCGTACCCGAAGCACCCAACCCGATGGCTGTATTGCTATTAGTCCAGTTATAACTAGCACCTGTACCTGTAAAATTAACAGCCACCGGTTGCCCTGCACAGCCACTTTGGGGGCCTGGATTATCCATTGTTGGCCCCGGATTTACGATTACTTCTACATCATTGGTTTCGGTACAGTTATTATCGTCGGTAGTGGTAAGTACATAGGTATTTGTGCCCAATGGAGCATTGGTTACGGTCGTATTTACGCTATTAGGAGTCGTAATAGTACCCGGTCCCGACCAAGTGGAACTACCAACGGAGGGTGCGTTCACGAGGTTGCCCGTCAAGTTAATGGTTTGCCCAAAACAGGCTGGACTAGGATTGGCAGC
>JBEAVK010000171.1:0-18864 GCA_041160955.1 Bacteroidota bacterium | reverse complement strand
TACTACAAATACTGCTACAACCATTAGCATTAGTCACCGTCACAGTATATGTCCCTGCTGTGTTGACTGAAATACAATTAGTAATCGCGCCTGTACTCCATAAGTATGAAGCAGCACCAGCGGGTGTACAAAGTTGGGTCGATTGACCTTCACAAATAACATTATTACCAGTAATCGTACAAATCGGCGATGGGCTGAGCGTAACTATGATACTACAAATACTGCTACAACCAGTAGCATTAGTCACCGTCACAGAATAGGTTCCTGCTGTGTTTACTGAAATACAATTAGTAATCGCACCTGTACTCCATAAGTAAGAAGCAGCACCAGCGGGTGTACAAAGTTGGGTCGATTGACCTTCACAAATAACATTATTACCCGTAATCGTACATATTGGCGATGGACTAAGCGTAACTATGATACTACAAATACTACTACAACCACTAGCATTAGTCACCGTCACAGTATATGTCCCTGCTGTGTTTACTGAAATACAATTCGTAATCGCGCCGGTACTCCATAAGTATGAAGCAGCACCAGCGGGTGTACAAAGTTGCGTCGATTGACCTTCACAAATAGAAGTATTACCCGTAATCGTACATATTGGCGATGGGCTAAGCGTAACTATGATACTACAAATACTGCTACAACCACTTATATTTGTCACCGTCACTGAATACGTCCCTGCTGTGTTGACTGAAATACAATTCGTAACCGCACCTGTACTCCATAAGTATGAAGCAGCACCAGCGGGCGTACAAAGTTGTGTCGATTGACCTTGGCAAATAACATTATTACCCGTAATTGTACAAATCGGCGATGGACTAAGCGTAACTATGATACTACAAATACTGCTACAGCCATTAGTATTAGTCACCGTCACGGAATAGGTTCCTGCTGTGTTTACTGAAATACAATTCGTGATCGCGCCAGTACTCCATAAGTATGAAGCAGCACCAGCGGGTGTACAAAGTTGCGTCGATTGACCTTCACAAATAACATTATTACCCGTAATTGTACAAATTGGCGATGGACTGGCGGTAACAGTCGCGTTACAAATACTGCTACAACCGTTAGCGTCCGTGACCGTCACTGAATAGGTGCCTGCTGTGTTGACTGAAATACAATTGGTAATCGCACCTGTACTCCACAAGTAAGACGCAGCACCAGCGGGCGTACAAAGTTGGGTCGATTGACCTTCACAAATAACATTATTACCCGTGATGGAACATACTGGCAGCGGATTGACCGTTACTATAATCTGATTAGAAGTCGCACTGCCACAGTTATTTGAATTAGTAACAGAATAATTACCACTCGTTGTGACTGTGATGGATGCTGTTGTTGCCCCAGTACTCCAAACACCACCACAATTTCCGCTAAGTGTGACACTCCCGCCTGTACAAAATGTTGTAACGCCGCTGGCTGAAATAGTGGACGCAGTAGCCTGCATATCAATATCTACTGCATTATTATGAAGTTCAATTGCACCTTGCCGACTCAGACCTCTTCCCAAGAGCGTGGCTCCTTCCAGTAACGTTATCGCTCCGTTTGCCAAAATAGTACCTCTAAAAACAGAACCTGCGCCTAATTCGACCGCTCCATTTATTTGCCAGTACACGTTGCATGAAGAGGCTGAATTAATCAGAATGACGTGAGATAATGCAGTAGTTGACAAAGCACCGTTTACCTTAATAATAAATAAGGCATTCGGATTACATCCACCATCTAGTATTAAATCTCCATTTAACGTGGACGCACCCCCTAAACAGTAAACGTTTGGGGTTAGTATTTGGCCATTTCCCATAGCAGTTCCTATGACGAAATCGCAGGTAACAGTACTTAGGCTACCATAGGCAACATCTACATCTATTGCTGCTTGTGCCGAAATAACATCCGCCACATGGATTTGTCCATTTACTACACCCGGAGGGAAACCGGTAAAGGCTCCTCCATCCGTACCGACATCGCCGTTTACTACGGTTGCTCCTGTGTTTGAAAATGCACCCACGGCAGTAAATAACGCAAAACTAGAAGTTGCTCCTAAGTTAGGAGCTTGTCCGAAAATCGTGTTGGGAATTAGAAAAAGAACAAAAAATGGTAGTGGAATAAGTAATAATTTTCTCATCTTACTTTTGTTTAGTTATACATATTTTTAACGGGTCAAAGGTGATTGCTTATACCCCTAAAAATATTACACAATACCACTTAAAAATTTGTATAATTTACATATCATCTCCTAAATCTTATACAATTCAAATAAACCTAGGGCTGACAACTTCACACAGATCAGTATTTGGACACAATTAATTGCATTTTGCTCTACCCAATTCATCTATTCCTACAAAAATGCGGCGGAACGAGTTTCCCTAATCCAAGTCATCATTTCTCGACTATACAACCTTACACCTTTGCAGCATTAATTTTAAAACAGGATATACAATAGACATTCTACAGAATTAGGTTGGTTACTAAGTTTATCGAAGTATATTTGTGCCGAATAATCTCGAAACACAATTCTAAACACACACACACAATGCACTCCTGAAAATGCCGCCAAGCCCAACGCAGGCAGCGCGGTACGCAGCAGTGCAACTACTTACAATTAAAAAAAATTTTAACAATGCGTATCCTTAGTTTTATTATCATTTTACTTATTTCTGCACAGGCTTATGGCCAACAGTGGGTTCAAAAAGCTTCCTTGCCAGGTGTTGCCTCTCCCCGAAATCATCCCGTTACATTTGCTATTGGCGAATTTGGCTATCTGATAGGCGGCAACGGGAACAATGGACCCGACAATGACTTTTACCGATACAATACCCTAACAAATCAATGGACAGTACTTCCCGACTTTCCTGGAGGAAAAAGGGGCTTCGCGTATGGTACTGCTTACGACGGGAAAGGATATATTGGCTTTGGTTTGGGCAATTCTCTTTACAATGATTTGTGGAGTTACGATCCGGTACTAGCAACATGGAAGGAACTAACACCCTGTCCATGTTTGGGTAGGAGGCATCCCGCTTTTGTGGAAGCCGGTGGTAAAATTTACGTAGGCTTAGGTGATATTTTATCCAGCAACCTGAATGATTTTTGGGTTTACGACATCGCGACAGACACTTGGCAGGAACTAACGGTTTTCCCCTCTGACAATAGACACCATCCTTTTTATTTTTCTATTGGAACAGATGTATATGTTGGAATGGGGCACGGGAGTGTCTTCATAGATGGCTGGGATGTGTATAAAGATTTTTACAAATACGACACAACAACTGATACTTGGACTCGTATGAATGATTTTCCTGGAGAAGCCAGGGTGGCTGGCACTCAGTTTTCCAATAATGGAAAAGGCTATGTGCTACAAGGAGAAGGCGAAGACCACAATATAATGGAAGAGGGTGAATTTTGGGAGTACGATCCCACCACCGATAGCTGGCTGCAACTCACTTCAGTACCAGGCGGCAGCCGCTGGGCACCGGGCACTTTTGTGGTGGATAATACAGTATATACAGTGGCTGGCAGCACCTTTAATTATGTTGATCGAAAAGATATGCGGGCCTATAAGTTTCCGCCCATTTCTTCCACTGCGAACATACCGAAGCATCTCGGCATATCCATCAGCCCCAATCCGGTAAGCGACTGCATCACGTTGAACCTTTCAACATCAGGGCAGGATGCAAACGAGCCAATCCAGTATGAAATCTGGACGCTAGAAGGCAAACTTTGCCATTCCGGAAACACGCAATCAAACATGATTTGTTTGGACTTTTTAAAAGAAGGCAGCTATTGGTTGCAACTGACCAACGATCGCGCTACCCAGACATTGCGCTTTGTTAAAATGTAGGGAAAAATAGTTGATCCAACCTCCATACTACTGGACATTTTTTTAAAAAACACGTTCAATACACTTTTGAAATGATGGAAAATGACGTTCACGAAAGTAAAAAATTTCGTAAACGTGATCTGTTCCTTGCGTTTTATAAAATGTCCAGTAGTGTGGTCTGGCGGTAAAAAGAAAAATAGAAGGAGCAGAAAGACAACTCAATGGGTTCACTACCGAAGCAGATATTGGTCTTAAGTATTTGGACACAATTAATTGCATTTTGAACTTGGTCTTTTCCGCCTATACATCCCATTTTTTCGTTAGATAGTACCGCTATCTGCCTTAAAAATGGCTCATCTAGCCGAAAAATACCTGCGTTCAATTATGTAATTAATTGTGTCCAAATACTTAACCAGGTAACAATATGACAGCACAGAATCAGATCATTTCCCTGCATGACTTTTATCATTCAGCCAAAGGAAATACTCTTATATATTTGCAACAAAGATACGAATATATGAAACTTTGGTACTGGTTAATACTAACACTTGTTTTCTTTAGCACCTGCAAAAAGGTCGATATTAACAACGATATTAATAATGATATTGACAAAGATTTTACGGTGCGTGGCGTAGTAAAAGACGCTACCACTAATAAAGCGTTGAGTGGAATCAGGTTGCGCGCATACAGCTTTGCAGGTGATGCCAGCGATGCTTGGAATGGCACCTTGACTATCCGAATTTACGCGGATGACATTACCGATAACGATGGCAAGTTTGAAATATCTTTTAGCAAATCAAGTTTGGGTAATAAATCCCCCCAAGTAAACCTTGGATCCGATAACCTGCCTGCCGGGTATCAACATTATGCCACCTCAAATGGGACGCGGGTAAATCTCTTTCTCGATCCAAACGATTACTATGCGACACCATTAGTCGAACAGATGAAGATTACAGATGACCAGCAGTACTCTGTGCTTTTATTACCTTTGTAGTGCGCCCCACTCCTGGATTTTTAAGAGGCAACCTAACCGCGCTTCTTCTACCCAGACTGTACCGCATCGCGCTTCGGGCAAACGGCCAAACACAAAAGGTCTTAGTCCATGAATATTAATCAATGATGAAAAAACTCAACTTCATATTCTTATGTCATCTCTTAATTGGATGCTGGCACGTTTCCAATGCTCAGGTTTTTGATCTTGTATTGGCAGAAAAACTTCAAACAAAGTTGGATAGTTTGAAGACCATCTATAATATAAAAGGTATTTCGGCAAGCGTTTTATTGCCAGACCAAGGTCTTTGGAAAGGAACAACCGGGATATCTATTGGCGGCGTACCGATTCAAAGCGATATGGAATTTGGGATTGGTAGCAATACCAAATTATTTACTGCTGCAACGCTATTGAGGCTGGCAGAAAACAATATCATAAACATTGATGATTCACTTCATGAATGGCTCCCAAATTTTGTCAACATTGATAGCAATATAACCATTAGACAGTTATTAAATCATACCAGCGGATTGGCGGATTATAATAATATTGCTGGTTACCCTGATTCAATACTTTCCAATCCCAATCGAATTTTTACACCAAAAGAGCTCATAAAGTGGGTTGGTGCTCCTCTGTTTGTTGCTGGAACCAGCTGGGATTACTCCAATACAAATTATCTGGTCGCAGGAATGATCGCGGAAAGTGCTACTGGAAAGAACATTGCACAACTTATTAGAGAACATATTTTAAACCCGTTACAACTAGACAGTACTTTTTTTGATGTTCAGGAAACAGTACAAGGAACTATTGCCAATCCGTGGCAAATGGGGATGAATATTAATGCCATTCCTAGAATTTCATTAAATAGTGCCGCATATTCAGCGGGGGCTATGTATTCCACTTCCAGTGAAATGACTCAATGGTATCAAAAGTTAATGTCCGGTCAAGTATTGAACCCAAATTCATACAGCCAAATGACAACTTTTGTTGGCTCCGGCAATTACGGCTTTGGCTTAACAAGGATTGTCGTAGGAGGAAGAACCTGCTTTGCTCATGGAGGAAGTATTCGAGGTTATTCTTCCTTTATGCTATTTGATACCACAACAAAAGCAATAATATGTGTTCTTATGAATTCAAACCCATCTCCAGCAAGGCTCGTAGGTGAACAGCTGCTGTTGACCTTGGCAAGTTTTCCCTTGTCTGTGCCGGAAACATTCATTTCGACCAGTCTTATTGAAATTTACCCCAACCCAACCAACACAACCCTTTTCTTCAAAACAATAAACAATAATACTTCCCAATATCAAATCACAAATACTCTTGGGCAAGTAATGCAAAAAGAAAATGTACAAGAAAATAACATAGATGTTTCAAATCTTCCAAATGGAATTTACTTTATTCGTTTTACAAATAACAAAAACGAAACTTGGCTTAGCAAATTCATTAAACAGTAGAAATGAAAAAAAATTAAACGCTTCATATTCATAACAACACTCCCCAGAGCGAGACAAGTTGTGCGGTTCAACCTCGTACATGGCGGTTCATGCAACCGTACTTCGATAAACACGTAAAAAACTTCCTTAAACGCCCCTGACGCGCCTTCCAAGCCACGTTATCCAGGCCTCCAAAAACTTTCACCTCCTATGTTTTGCTAATTCATGATAGATACCTATGTTTGCACCGAACTTGGCTAAAACACCATTCCTACTAACCATGCTGGTGGATGATGCCAAAGTTTGCAAAGCAAATACATTGATTAAAACATGGAATTTCACTATACTCAAATAGGCACCGACCGTTATCTGAAAATATCGGACAGCGATGCCCTTCGCCCATTTTTTATGAGCATTGTCAGCGACTCCGACCACTGGATGTTTATTTCCAGTAACGGTGGCTTGAGCGCAGGCAGAAAAAATGCAGACTATGCACTGTTCCCTTATTATACCGACGATAAAATTACCGAGTTGGCCGAAATAACGGGCAGTAAATCCATATTTCAAGTGCAACAAGGCAATACCCAACATATTTGGGAGCCGTTTTCAAACCGGTACGAAGGTTTACACCGCATTCATCGGAATTTGTACAAACATGTCTTCGGACATAAAATCATTTTCGAAGAAATCAACCACGACCTGCAATTGACTTTTCAGGTAGAGTGGAATTCTAGCGACCGATTTGGCTTCGTTAGAAAATCAAAATTGACAAACAATGGATCGTCCGAAGTCAATATTGCCCTTTTGGACGGCATCCAAAACATACTGCCTTCCGGCGTGCCCAGCAGTTTGCAAAACAGTTCCAGCAACCTCGTAGATGCTTATAAAAGGAGCGAATTAGACAAAGCGACAGGCTTGGGCATCTATGCCTTGAGTGCTATTATTGTGGATAAAGCAGAACCCAGCGAGGCACTGAAAGCCAATGTCGTTTGGTCGCTTGGCTTGGAAAATCCAATCTACCTGCTTTCCTCCTTGCAACTCGGCGCATTCCGTAAAGGAGTCACGCTCCGGCAGGAAGAAGATGTAAAGGCGGAAAAAGGTGCTTATTTGCTCCACCAAAAAATAGCCCTCCAGCCCAATGCCGAAAAATCATGGATGATTGTCGCCAATGTGAACCAAAGCCATGCGGCGGTGGCTCAGTTGCAAGAATGGATCAAACATGAAAAAGGATTGCACCAGATCGTGCAAGAAAGCGTAGAAGCCGGAACCAAACGACTGCTCTCCCTCAACGCTGCCGCCGACGGGCTGCAACTGAGTGCCGATCATCTCCGAGACACGCGCCATTTTGCCAATGTGCTGTTCAATATCATGCGGGGCGGTATTTTTGACCATAATTATCAAATCGAAAAATGGGATTTCAGCCATTATTTGTCTAAAGCCAACAAAAGTGTTTTTAAAAACACCCAAGCAACCTTAGACCAATTGCCGGATGCTTTTTCCTTTTTTGATCTCCGAAAAATAGCCCAACAAAGCGGAGACGCACAGCTCACAAGGTTATGCCTTGAGTATATGCCGCTTAAATTCAGTCGCAGGCATGGAGACCCCAGCCGCCCATGGAACTGGTTTTCTATCAATACCCGAAGTGAAAAGGACGGCTCGAAAATATTGGATTACCAAGGCAATTGGCGGGATATTTTCCAAAACTGGGAAGCACTGGCCCACTCCTACCCTGCGTTCATCGAGAGTATGGTACACAAATTTTTGAATGCCACCACTTTTGATGGATACAACCCCTATCGCGTAACAAAAGACGGCTTCGATTGGGAAACCATCGAGCCAGATAACCCTTGGTCGTATATCGGCTACTGGGGCGATCACCAGATTATTTATTTGTTGAAGTTTCTGGAGTTTATGGAAGACCATGAACCCGGCCAATTGGCAGGTCTTTTTGATAAGGAATGCTTCGTATATGCTAATGTACCCTACAAAATAAAGCGCTACGAAGATACGCTCCAAAACCCGAAAGACACTATTGAATTTGACCATGAATCAGACCAGAAAATCCATGTACGCAAGGAAAGTATAGGAGCGGATGGAGCCTTGTTGCGGGACCAAAACGACAATATTCATACCGTGACTTTCATGGAAAAAATATTGGCGACAACACTCGCCAAATTGTCCAATTTTATTCCCGAAGGCGGTATCTGGATGAGTACCCAGCGGCCCGAATGGAACGACGCAAACAACGCCTTGGTGGGCAATGGTGTTTCGATGGTGACGCTGTGTTATTTGCGGCGGTTTTTGCATTTTTTCAAAAAAATATTGGCTGATTCAACAGTGCAACATGCCAATATTTCTACAGAATTACTGGTTTTCCTAAAGGGTGTATCCGAGACTTTGGAACAGCACCAGCAACTGCTTTCCGGAAAAATAAATGATACCGACCGCAAACGGATATTGGATGGCTTGGGCAAACCCGCTAGCGCCTACCGTACCCAAATTTATAACCAATCATTTTCAGGCGAAAAACAGGCCGTTGCTTTGGCCGAAATCGAGCAGATTTTTGACCTATGCCTCCGATTCCTCGAACATTCGATTGATGCCAATAAAAGGCCGGATCAATTGTACCATGCCTACAATTTGATGACCGTGGAAACGGATAACACTATTTCCATTGCTCATTTGAGCGAAATGCTGGAGGGGCAGGTGGCCGTATTGAGTTCCAAATATTTATCTGCGCAAGCGGAATTGATGTTATTGGATGGGTTAAGGCAAAGCAAATTATTCCGCCCCGACCAATACAGTTACATACTCTACCCCAACAAAGATTTGCCGGGTTTTTGGGAGAAAAACAACGTACCCAAGGAGGCCGTTGAGCAGTCCACCCTACTCAAGCAGTTGGTGGCAGACGGCAATGTGGACGTGATTGAAAAGGACATCAATGGGGTGTATCATTTTAACAGCAATTTTAAAAATGCCACCGACTTGGTCGCTGCCTTGAGCGAACTGTCGAAAACAAAATATGCCTCGCTCGTCGAACAGGACAAGCCGCAAGTATTGCAAACATTTGAGGATATATTCAACCACAAAGCATTTACAGGACGTTCCGGCACGTTTTTCGGCTATGAAGGTTTGGGATCCATTTACTGGCACATGGTGTCAAAACTCCAATTGGCCGTGCTGGAATCTTGCCTTAGTGCCGTAAATGACGAGGAAAGCCCTGTCACCATCGGTAAATTATTAGAGCATTACTACGAAATAAACGAAGGCATTGGCGTGCATAAATCACCGGCGCTGTATGGTGCTTTCCCAACCGACCCCTACTCCCATACGCCCGGTGGAAAAGGAGCACAGCAACCCGGCATGACTGGACAGGTTAAGGAAGACATTTTGAGCAGGTTTGGCGAGTTGGGCGTTTTTGTGAAAAATGGTCAACTGTATTTCAACCCCTGCTTACTGCGTAAAAGTGAGTTTCTGGAAGAGGACAAAACATTTGAATACGTTGATATTCATCAAGAACATCGGCAATTGTCGCTTCAAAAAGGATCACTTTGTTTCACGTATTGTCAGGTGCCAATCGTTTATAGTTTGGCAGCGGCGAATAGTTTGAAATTGATGTATAAAGACGGTACTTACGCCACATTTAATGATTTAAGTTTGGATGAAAGTAATAGCCTGAAAATTTTTGAAAGGACGGGCGAAATTATCCAAATCCATGTTCAAATCGAGCCCGCAATGTTGAGATAGAGGCAATCTATTTCATCAATTAACATAGGAGTCGAAGAAAAAATTAATTGCCCGATGCTCGCAACTAAACAGGATTGAAAAACGGATGAAACGGATTGAACGGATAAAAACGGATTTTTTTTCATCACAAAATACTATTCATTATGGTAATCAAGCACAAAAACACCACAGACATCATCCTCAAAACCTATTATGAGGTGTACAATGAACTTGGTTATGGATTTTTGGAGCGTGTTTATCAAAATGCTATGTTAAAAAATCCGTTCAAATCCGTTCAATCCGTTTCATCCGTTCTCCTATCAATTAACATAGATAATTTCTTATCAATACCTAACAATTCGTAAAATGAATATAAAACTATGGCAAATCCTCATATTCATGTCAGCATTGATATTTCAAGGCGCATGCAATACAGGGATACATCAAAATCAACCATCGCAACAAAAAAATCAACGAAATATGACAGCGAAAGACATCTTAGGCAATTCTAAATACCTAGCCATTTCTTACGGTGGCTATCGTGGCATCAGCCGTGAATTGCCTTCATCGATAGCGCAATTAAAGGAGGATATGAAAATCCTCTTCGCTATGGACATCAAGGTGCTGCGCACCTACAATACCAAATTAGAAGAGGCTTCTGACTTGTTAAAAGCCATTCGGGAATTGAAACAGGAAGACCCTAATTTCGAGATGTATATCATGTTGGGCGCATGGATTGATTGCAAAGATGCTTGGTCAACAACCCAACCCAACCACGATGACGAAAACGCTGAAGCCAACGCTGCTGAAATTCAAAGGGCTATAGATATGACCCGCCAATACCCCGATATTGTAAAGGTGATAGCCGTAGGCAACGAGGCAATGGTAAAATGGGCGGCGAACTACTTTGTGCAGCCCGGTGTAATCCTAAAATACGTGAACCAATTGCAGGCACTAAAGCAAACTGGCAAACTGCCCAAAGACCTGTGGATTACCAGTTCCGACAATTTCGCATCTTGGGGCGGTGGCGGCACAGAATACCATGTAGAAGATTTAACAAAATTGCTCAAGGCGGTTGATTTTGTGTCGATGCATACCTATCCTATGCACGAAACCCATTATAATCCTGTTTTTTGGGGTAATTTTAAAGGCGAAGAAAAACTTTCAGATACTGAAAAAATTGCCGTCGCTATGGGTCGCGCTAGGGATTATGCCGTTGCGCAATACCAAAGCGTTGCAAAATACATGAAGGGACTGGGCATTGAAAAACCAATTCATATCGGTGAAACAGGTTGGGCCAGCGCATCCAATGAATTCTACGGTGCAGCAGGTACAAAAGCGACCGATGAATACAAAGAAGGCATTTATTACCATTTGATGCGGGAATGGACGAATCGCGAGGGCATGGCCTGCTTTTATTTCGAAGCATTTGATGAAATATGGAAAGATGCCCAAAACGCAGAAGGCTCGGAAAACCACTTTGGCTTATTTACCCTCGATGGAAAAGCCAAATATGCTGTATGGGATTTGGTGGACAAAGGGATTTTTAAAGGCTTAACAAGAGATGGTCACCCCATTGTAAAAACATACAATGGCGACAAGGCGGCTTTACTAAAGGGAGTGCTGCTACCGCCAGTAAAATAGGAATCTTGTTCAATGAATGCGGATATTCTAATCCTATCTATCTTAACAAAGTAATTCAAATAATATTAATTCATAAACGAAACACCCACCATGAGTAATTCTTCAACATCAACTCAAAAAGTACCTTTCGGGCAAAAGGTTGCTTTCGGATTAGGCATGCTCGCCAATCAATTGTTCCCTGCTATGTTGGGAATATTTATAGTGATTTTAATTGATAAATTAGGATTTCCAGGCTGGATGCTCAGTGTGATCTATTTTGTACCTAAACTTTTTGATGCCCTAACAGACCCAATCATGGGTTTTATTACAGATAATACGAAATCTAAATGGGGCAGAAGAAGGCAATATGTGATTATTGGAGCAATAATGACAGGTATTTCATTCGCTTTTATGTGGCAATTGTATGCTACAAATTCGGTCAATTATAATTTTTATTATTTCATACTTCTTTCTTTAGCCTTTTATTTAGGAATCACCATTTTTAGTGTACCTTACGTAGCAATGGGCTATGAAATGAGTGATGACTTTCACGAAAGAACGTCTATCATGGCTACTGCACAATTAATTGGACAATTGGCTTGGGTATTTGCGCCTTGGTTATGGGTAATTATGTATGATGAAACACTTTTCCCTTCAGCCGAAGAAGCAACAAGAACATTAGCTATATATGGAGCCATAGTTTGTACTATTTTAGCAATAATCCCTGGTATTTTTATAAAAAGCAAGTCCACTTTAAATGAAAACTATGAACCTTTAACGCTTTCAAATGCAAGTAGAAGTTTTGATTTGATCATTGAGGGATTTAAAGAGGCTTTAAAAATAGTTCCATTTAAAAAATTATGTATTGCTACTTTTTTTGTTTTTAATGCATTTAATACGACAGCGGGATTTTCTTTTTTTATCATTAAATATTATCTGTTTAATGGCAGTGGTCAAGGTATTTGGCCTACATTATTTGGGTGCGTAGGTGCTATATTTACAACGGTATTAATTATTCCTATAGTTGCTCGAATGTCTAAAGTAATGGGCAAAAAGAAAGCATTTATTTGGTCGCAATCTCTATCTATCATCGGATATGTTTCACTATTATTTTTATTTGTTCCAGGCAAACCTTATTTATTTTTATTTGCCTTACCCTTTATATCATTTGGAATAGGTAGCTTATTTACCTTGATGATGTCAATGACTTCTGATGTAATTGATATTGATGAGTTAAATACAGGCAAGCGAAGAGAAGGTATTTTTGGTGCTATTTATTGGTGGATGGTAAAATTTGGTTTAGCAATTGCAGGACTTTTGAGTGGTTTGATTCTAACAATTATAGACTTTAACCCCGGTGCGCCGACCCAAACATACGAAACCATGTTTAATCTAAGACTATTCTTTTCTGCGATACCACTTATGGGTACTCTAGTGGCTATTTGGGTTATGAGAGATTACGACGTATCCGAAGAGCGCGCCGCAGAAATACGTGCAGCAATAGAACAGAAAAAAGCAGTTTCCCAATAAAAATATACCAATACTATGTCAGTCAAACTTGGAAAATACTTAGCCCTTTCTGGAATAGATTATTCCGGAAAATCGCCCGAACAAGTTCAAAACCTCTTTAGGCAGACCCTAGAAGGTGGTATGCATGGCCTCTGTTACAGTGCATACGATGAGGGGCAAAAACCCGGCGATATCTTAACCATTGAACAGATCAGGCGGCGAATGGCAATCATTGCTCCATACACGAAATGGATACGCTCGTTTTCCTGCATCGAAGGGAATGAATTAATACCCCAAGTGGCGCGTGAGTTCGGATTAAAAACCCTCGTTGGCGCTTGGTTGGGAACAGACAAAGACCTAAACGAGCAGGAAATAAACGGTCTGATAAAACTGGCCAAAGAAGGATACGTGGATATTGCCGCCGTAGGCAACGAAGTGCTCTACCGGGAAGACCTGACCGAGGAAGAACTATTGGCGTATATCCACCGGGTGAAAAGTGCTATCCCTGAGGTACAAACCGGCTATGTGGATGCCTATTACGAGTTTAGCGCCTGCCCCAATATCACCGCAGCCTGCGATGTCATTTTGTCCAATTGCTATCCGTTTTGGGAGGGTTGCCAGTTAGACTATTCCTTGGTATATATGAAACAAATGTACCAACAGGCCGTACAGGCTGCCAATGGCAAAAAAGTGATTATCACGGAAACAGGCTGGCCGAGCCAAGGGAAAAACTTTGAAGCCGCCGAGCCCTCTGCCGTAAACGCCATGAAATATTTCATCAATACACAACAATGGGCAAAAGAGGACAATATCGATATTTTTTACTTCGCCTCCTTTGATGAGTCCTGGAAAGTAGGAACAGAGGGCGATGTGGGCGCATATTGGGGACTGTGGGATATGAACCAAAACCTGAAATTTTAAGCGCTAATAATTGGTGATTTCCTAGTAATCTAATAACGAAATTGGACTATTGGCGGGGCAACTTTTTTTGTCGCCCCGACAATAGTCCCAATACAGTACCCTCGCCAACTTGAAGGTCTCTATAATGCCCATACTTAGGTGCAAAAAATGCCTATATTGACGGTATTGGACTGCGAGTCACGCCGACACTAGCCAAATGCTACCATACACGTAAACCCTTACTTGAGTGCCACCTACATTCCAACAACACACTCCAACAATGCAATTCCACATAGACAAAATAAATAAACTTATCAGCAACTTCGACGAAGCTACCTTAAAAGCATTGGACGAGATCAGTTATTCCAAAACCTATACAAAAGGCGATTACTTATTGAGAGCAGGCAGCATTTCCACCAAGAGCTATTGGGTGGAGCATGGAATCTTACGCAAGTTTTATGGTCATAACGATAGAGAAATAACGACTGAATTTTATTTTAAGGACGATCTTGCCGTTTCCTTTGACAGTTATACTCTACAAAAACCAAGCAGAGAAAACATACAAGCATTGACAGATATAACCGTAAACATTACAGACTATAATAATTTTCAAATTCAAAAGGAAAAGCATAACCAATTACAAAAACTCGATTTTTTATTGACCGAATACTACGCTTTGTGGCTAGAAGAGAAAGTTTTTGAACTTCATACTCAAAATGCAACACAGCGATATGAAACCTTATTGAAAAAATCACCCCATATTATTCAACAAGTACAATTGACCCAAATTGCTTCTTATTTAAACGTTTCATTGGAAACATTGAGTAGAATTAGGGGCAAGAAATGATTATTTGACTTTACATCAAATGATTTAATTGGTGGCTTACTGACCTTTGCATCATTATTAATTCAACAAAGGTAAAATGAAGCAACGTATTATTGGCTTTGACTTAGCAAGGGCTTATGCAATTTTTGGAATGTACATCGTAAATTTCAATATCGTATTTGGTGACTATTATGACCATAGTTTGGCGGGACAATTTCTTTCCTTGTTCAGCGGTAATTCAAGTACAGTTTTTGTGATGCTTGCAGGTATGGGCATTGCTTTAATGACTAATCGAAGTGATGAGTACACCAATGAGGATAAAAAACGTTTAAAATCAATCATCAATAAACGGGCTTGGTTTTTATTTGTCATTGGCTTGGCACTTTATGTATGGTGGCCAGCAGACATATTACACTTTTACGGAGGGTACATGCACATTGCTGCATTATTGTTATTTGTAAACAAAAAATATTACATATTTGCAGGCATTGCTGCAATCATTGCATTTCATACATTGCTATTATTTATTCCGTATGAAACAGGTTGGAACTTTGAAACACTGCAATATCAAGACTTTTGGACAGTTAGCGGATTCTTGCGCAACACCATTTACAACGGTTGGAACCCCATTTTGCCTTGGTTTGCTTACTTTGCAGTGGGGATGTTTTTAGGTCGGCTGGATTGGACAATACCAAATACTCAAAAGCAAATGTTTTTGATTGGGCTTTCTTTATATTTAACGATCACAATCTTACAGTTATCCGCAAGCATATTACCACTGAGCGCAGACATCAAGTTTTACATCAATGCTGACTATTTACCACCGTTTTTACCTTTTGTAATCGGTACACTTGGTTTTGGAATGATGATGATTTCAACTTTTATGTACCTAAGCAAATTTATGAATCAAAGTACCTTTGCTGACGATTTGGCAAAAACAGGACAAATGACTTTGACACATTATATTTCGCATTTAACGATTGGCATGTTGCTACTTTCACTGCTTACAGGCACAGCGTATTCAGCACAGATGAATAAGCAAACACCCTTACATCCAGTTATCATTTTTTGTTTCGCCATGGGCTATTTTATTTTTAGTTTTTACTTTAGCAAAATATGGGCACGGAAATTCAAAAACGGCCCTTTTGAAACCATAATGCGGAAAATATCGGGCTAATAATTGAACGACTCGCCAACAAGCACTTACCATTTTTAATTCGATATGGGGGAGCAGTTCAATTTTGCTTTTTTTACCAAACTAAACTTATCAAGCGCCGGATAACTTCTGGGTAACTCAAAAGGCAAAGTACTATCCCCCATTTTAATAAGGTTTTGGGTAACGTACCCGGCTGTTCATCTGGTAAGGCAGCTGCACGATTGGATTTATTGAACAAATACCAAATATCCACCTCCTGCCCAACAACATATACGCATGGCGACGTGTATGTACTAGAAGCATGCCGATAAGAGCCATTAGGGTAGTTGAACTCGACAACAGGTGCACCGCCGCCATTTCCCGAGGGGTCTTGCCGGATTTCAACCACCGTTCCAGTGATTTTTATGCCTTTTGACAGCACTTTGGGAATTTCGTACTGTTTTTGGTATGCCAAAATGAGGCAGTATGTGCCGACGAGCGCGACAATTCCCAGTAATTGTTGCGGTATAAAAGGGTTAAGATTCATATAAAATTCATACTACTGGACATTTTAAAAAAACATGTTTAATACACTTTTGAAATGGTGGAAAAGCACGTTTACGAAACTAAAAAAAAGTTTCGTAAACGTGATCTGTTCCTTGCGGTTTATAAAATGTCCAGTAGTATGTATAAAATTAAGTTTCCACCTTTTATTTAAGCATAAATATTGAGCCAGTCACCCTCAATCTTAAACGACCCGCGCCCGTTTGTCGTCTGGTCTTGAACGACTTGCTGTCCGATAAAACTCAAAATTTCGTCGCGGCGGGCAAGTGGGATTTTGGTGATTTTTTCCCAGTTTTGTGGACTTGGAATATCAATGCAGACCACGCAGTCGCCACCGCCAAATTCGTAGTACAGCGCAAATTCAGTTTCCGCACTTTGGTAATGAACATGACCGCTACGTCCATTACTCGAATACCGAATTGGGGAATTTCTGGATACTTTTTTGTCAAAAGCAGGTATAATTTCCTCCTGAAAATGACCACTTGTCCTATACTTGAGTTTGATATTGTGGTAAATAAGGATAACCACAACCAGGACGAGGATCGCAATCCAGAGTAATTTTGAATGCCGGGCAAATTCCGGAAATCTTGGTACAAAGAGCAAAACAAACTGCAACATATTAACACAAAGATTGCTCTTAAAGCCTTACATGGCCAAGTTTTTTCTATCAAAGCCTGCTAAAAACAAAATAAGGTGTAGTAAACAGAGAATAAGGTGTAGTAAAAGTACTCAACCGATACGCAACAATATTTTTCCGGTTCGACCTTCCGCGTCAGCATGTACAACAGCCTGAGCAATTTCGTCCAAGTTATAAGTGGCTTCTACGGGCAAGTGTACTTTGCCTTCGGCCAACAAACTGACCACTTGGCTAAATACCTCTTTTTTGTGCTCAGGACGCGCATCTTTCATCCAGCCTGTTAGCCAAAAACCCTGAATACTAATTTCTTTAAAAATCATAATGCCTGCATTGACAGGTATATCGCTCAGGCTCAATGCACCATAAACGAGCATACGGCCTTTTTGCGCCAAACAGGGCAACATCTGCGCCGCTGCCGGGCCGGCAACGGCATCTAAAATACATTTTACACCCGCGCCTTGTGTAATTTCTTTCACGCGACGGGTCAGCGATTCCGTAGAAGTATCAATAATATGATCGGCACCTAATGCCAACAGGCTTTCGACCATATCGGGGCGGCGCACAGTACCGATGGTTTTGATGCCCTTCATTTTGCAAACTTGAATGACCATTTTGCCAAAAGCAGAACCCGCTGCGGAGAGCATCAGGTAGTCGCCAGCCTCGACACCCGACTCTAATACCATCGCGTAGGCCGTAAACGGATTGACAAATAATTGTGCAGCCGCTTCATCTGTCATCGTATCAGGCACCGGAATCAACCCTTTAGCAGAGGCAATCGCGTATTCGGCCCAAGTGCCAATACTTGTAAAACTGGCACGTGTCCCAATCGGAATTTGCACACCTTCACCACAAGCATCTACGATACCGACGGCCTCAAATCCTGCTTGAGCAGTAGGAAAAACGGGGCGAATACCGTACATATTTTGCACATACATAATATCCGAGGGGTTAATCGGTGCCAAAAGTACCCGCATACGCACTTCTCCTGCTTTGGGTTCTGGGGTGGCAATATCTGTCAATACCAGTATATCTGCTGGTTTGCCCGGTGCTTCAAATGTGATAGATTTCATCGTTATTTTTATTTAGCGGCCTAATCATCTAGGACGCAGACTTTATCCAAATCTCGCAGGCAACCAAAAGTGCCAAAAACAAGATGAGCATGGATAAATGTTATTTCATCGAACAAAAATAGTACTTAAAAATGAGAGTATCTAGGTTTTGCGTAAATATTCAACGATCTCCAAGTGAGCACTTATCGAATATTAGGCTATTGTCGGGGCGACTTTTTCTGTCACCCCGACAATTATTCACTGATCCACCTTTGAGCCATCTTTGAAATTTCGTTAATAAACAGCGTAAAATCTTTTCCGCCCAAAAAAACCTATCACTTCCGCTGAAAAAACAATCACTTGTCATATTATTACCAATACTTAAACAATAAATCGTATCTTTACGCAGGCTTTAAATTTTTATAAAAAATAAGTACATAAGATAAATAAAATATGATCACAGGAGATCTAAAATCACAAATTGATAAAGTATGGGAGGCATTCTGGACAGGCGGATTATCCAACCCCATTACGGTGATTGAGCAAATGACCTATTTGCTTTTTATCCGCAGATTAGATGAATTGCAAATCCAAAAAGAATCGAAAGCCAATTTGTTGAAAAAGCCGATTGAAGACCCGCTTTATACGGAA
>JBEAVK010000319.1:0-9689 GCA_041160955.1 Bacteroidota bacterium | reverse complement strand
GTCTTATTTTGCCCCTCTTTGCGTTATTCATCGGTTGTTTAGCACCACTAAACGCCCTCTTCATGCCTTAATAGTGACAAAATCGTCTCCCCAAATCTGTACCTTTATTTAAATCTCATTCTTAAAGTGGTAAATCTATGACAAATTTACTATTATCTTGACATAGTTTAGAAAATTTGCTAACTATCGTCCATCTACATAAAAATCAAAATGCACGAATCATCCACCAAATCTCACTACCTTTGTGACCAATGAAAGTCCTCATTCCAGTAGCAGGTGCAGGTACGCGTTTGCGTCCGCACACATATACCCAGCCCAAGCCACTCATGCCTGTGGCGGGCAAGCCTATTATTTGCTTTATTATCGACAAATTGCGGGAGGCAGGGCTGAACGATTTTGTATTTGTGATCGGTTATTTAGGCGATCGTATCCGCGATTTTATTGAAGAGCAATATCCCGATATTTCCACTGAATTTGTCTATCAAGAACACCGCGAAGGTTCGGGGCATGCTGTTTGGACTGCCCGCGAGGTGATTGAAGATGAAGACGAGGTATTTATAGCCTTTGGCGATACTATTTTTGAAGTGGATATGCACCAAATCATTGAAAGTCCGCATTCGTGCTTAGGTCTTAAACGTGTCAATGATCCGCGCGAATTTGGTGTAGCAGAGTGCGACGATAAAGGACGTGTACTCCGAATGGTAGAAAAACCGCGTATCCCAAAATCCAATATGGCCATGGTAGGGCTGTATAAGATTATGGAAGTAGGTTTGTTGATTAAAGCCGTTGAGCACTTGGTGAAAAACGATATTCGGACAGTGGGCGAAATTCAACTCACCGATGCGCTACAATATATGCTGGAGCAGGGCGTAAGGATTCAAAGTTTTTCGGTGGGTAATTGGTTTGATTGTGGGCGAAAGGAAGTATTACTCGAAACCAACGCCATGCTCCTCAACCAACACGGTTATGCCAGCGATGCCTTTAACCTACCCGAATATGATAGTACTATTATTATTCATCCTGTCAGCATAGGCAAAAATTGCCAAATATCCAATAGCATCATCGGGCCTAATGTGACCATTGGTTCCGATGTAACCCTCAGTCATTCTATTGTAACCGATAGTATTATAGGGAACTTTGCGGCCTTGGAAGATGTTGTGTTGCGGCATTCCGTTATCGGTAGCGACGCACGCATCAAAGGGATGAACCTCAGCCTGAATATAGGCGATAACACTGAAATTGATTTCGATTAGCATTATGGCAAAAGAATGGACGCTTGGCGAAAAAGCCAGTTTACTTAAATTAGAACCGGAATTCGCCGTGTTAGTGGGGCTTATCACCCCCGATAGCAACGAAACACTCGCGCACGAACACATGGATGAACTGGAGTTTCTAGCAGAAACCGCCGGTGCTGAAACCATCAAACGATTTACCCAGCGCCTCCCACATCCTGAGCATACTACGTTTGTGGGCAAAGGAAAAGTGGAGGAAATAAGGCAGTATATTGAACGGCACGAAAATGTGACGATGGTCATTTTTGATGATGACCTTTCGGGCAAACAAACCAACCACCTCGAAGAAGCACTCAAGGTGAAAATTGTGGATCGCTCCACTTTGATCCTCGATATATTTGCAGCAAGGGCACAAACCGCACAAGCAAAAACACAGGTAGAACTCGCCCAAATGCAGTACCTTTTACCGCGTTTGAGGGGTTTGTGGACGCACTTGGAACGCCAACGCGGTGGTATTGGTATGCGTGGCCCCGGTGAAACACAGATTGAAACCGACCGTCGATTGGTGCAGTACCGCGTAAAAGTATTGGAAGATAAACTTAAAGATATTGACCGCCAATCACAAACCCAACGCAAAACCCGTGGCGAATTGATTCGTGTAGCATTGGTGGGTTATACCAACGTAGGGAAAAGCACATTACTCAACCTCATTAGCAAAAGTGAAGTATTAGCCGAAAACAAACTCTTCGCTACGCTGGATACTACTGTGCGAAAAGTCGTTTTTGACCAAATGCCTTTTTTGCTCTCCGATACCGTTGGTTTTATCCGAAAACTCCCGCACCACTTGGTAGAAAGTTTCAAAAGCACCCTCGATGAAGTACGCGAAAGCGATATTTTGATCCACGTGGTGGATGTTGCGCATCCGCAATTTGAAGACCAAATACGTACAGTACAAAAAACACTGCTCGAACTTGGGGCTGCGGACAAGCCCACTTTGATGGTGTACAACAAAATAGAACTCTACCGCGAACGTGTTTTCGACGACCTTTTGGAACCCGAAACCCGCCTTATGCTGGAAGCAGAACTTAAATCGAATATGCTACACCAGTTTGGAGAAAATATTTTTATTTCCGCAAAAACAAAAGAAGGAATGGATGAGTTGCGGGAGCGTATGATGCGCTTAATCAAGGAGTTATATGTCATTCGGTATCCGCATCAGGTGAAGAGTTGGGGATAGTTTTTTTGAATACCATTGAACAATACGACGATAATCATACTTTATATCTACTATGCAATTCGATTGGCTCTCCGACTTAACCCCAGCACTCAAAGCCCAACAAACCTGGCACGATGGTTCGTACCAAAGAGAAGGTCTTTTTCACTTGGTCTATAACCCGCGCAAGCCCTTTGCGATCTCCTGTGGGGCTAGTCTGTTGGCCGACCATATCCGCCGTTTTCGTTTTTCGCCCGATATTATCACAAAAATGGGTCAAATGCGCGACGAAAACGGCCACAATATATTTACCGAGAGTTTCCTCAATCACCTGCAACGCATGCGGCTGCGCGTAAACGTGTGGGCCGCACCCGAGGGTATGATGCTGCTCCCCGGCGAACCGTTGTTGGTTGCCAGTGGCCCTATTGAGCAGGTACTTTTGTTAGAAACGGCTTTAATATACCTCGTTTGGCGTTCTTCTCAATGGGCAACAAGGGTAGCCGTTGAACGTTGGGATTCCAAAAACTGGACAGAAGAAGACACACCTGTGGCTCCCGCCACGACCAGTAATTTTGATGGCTGGAAAATCCGTGCAGAGTATATTGGTGGCGCAATGGCCGATGAAATTATCGACTCCATTAAAGAACCTAGTCGATTGCCTGATGAACAAGAAGGGCTTAAAAAAATATGGGAAGCCGGAACTGGCACCATTAATGATGAGATACCGCTCACTCAAGTACGCCGTTTGTATAAAAGTCAAGAAGCCATTGGCGATATATGGCTCACCGAAGCGCAAGAAGAAATAGCCAGTGTAAGCCGTACTGCTGCAGGTATGACAGATACTAGAACAGGCAAAGTAGCAATGTTGCGTTTTACGCGTTTCCAAAATTTGTACCAACCCGTTTTGGTAAAAGGCCATCCTGTGCTGCCCGCTCCACGTATTAGTTATCTGCGGCAAAGGATGTTAAAGCAATTGGAGGCATTTCATCATGCTAAATTGGAGGAATACCCGCGTGGTTGGTTTGTTGGATAAATACCGTAGTTGGTGTGTTGTGTGCTAAGAAACTAGATTTAAATAAATGAATTTTAATAAATTTAAATTATGGAAGAACAAGATAAACTTATTGTGTTTCAGGAAAAACGAATTCGCCACATTTGGTATAATAATGAATGGTGGTTTTCTGTTATTGATGTCATAGCCGTGCTGACAGATAGTAATGATCCTAAACAATACTGGAAAAAATTAAACCAACGCGACCCAGAACTAAAAGGAGGGGTACAAATTGTACCCCTCCTTTTAGCAACTGAGGGAGGGAAGCAAAAAGTACTTTGTGCGAGTACACAAGGCATCTTCCGTCTCATCCAGTCCGTACCATCCCCCAAAGCGGAACCATTCAAGCAATGGCTGGCTCAAGTCGGGTATGAACGTGTGCAAGAAATTGAAAACCCAGAACTGGCTGCGCAACGCGCACGAAGTTATTACAAAGAACTAGGATATAGTGAAGCATGGATAGAAACGCGACTTAAATCTGTCGAAATACGAGACCAACTTACCGATGAGTGGAAAAACCGAGGGGTAAAAGAAGGACTGGAGTATGCTATCCTTACCGCTGAAATCAGCCGTGCAACTTTTGGACTTACACCTACTGAATACAAAGAGGTGAAGGGATTACAGCGCGAAAATCTGCGCGATCACATGACCGATATTGAATTGATTTTTACAATGCTCGGGGAAGCCACCACACGTAACAAAGCTATTGATAAAGATGCAAAGGGCTTTGAAGAAAACAAGGAGGCAGCCATAGAAGGCGGTAGAGCAACAGGAAAAGCACGTACTGCTTATGAGCAAGAATCAGGACAAAAAGTAGTTTCTCCCAGTAATTTTAAAGGCCAAATAACCGAGGCTAAAAAGCAAAAATCTATTGAAGCAAAACAGAAGCCTAAATAGATTATCATAATAATTCGAGTATCTACACCATAAGTTTCTTTTTTTTATGGATATTTGCGCCTGATGTATATTTAAGCCCGCCAGAAACCACTTGTTTATAATAAAACACCAAATATTTGGCGTTTTTTGCACCAAACAAACATGAATCATTCCTCAAAACACGTGGAACGATGCTCGTTGGATTTTATTTATCTATCAAAATTAACATTGTATAACTCCCCCCGGATATTATTACTGTTGTTTTTATTGCCGTTGATGCAATGTAAACCAGAAGAAAAAGCACCTCCAGTGGCTTTCCCTTATGTGCGTCCCTTGGTATGGAACGATACATTATTGAATGCTCCGTTTGCGCCGCGCCAATTATCTTCGGCCATGATAAAAGTGCAGCCCGATTCTTTGCTGCATGTTTCATTTAAACCTGAAATATATTCGGCATTAAAACAACAGGAAAAATACCTTTTACGCCCCGATGTGGATCAGTATCCTGTCCGAGGCATCCATAAAAAAGAATTATTAAAAACGGTACGCTTACTGAATGCAAGTTCCTTAGAACCATTTGCGCTCCAGCGTTATTTTGATTTTTACCAAATCAATACCGAACTACAAAACGATCGCGTGCGTATCACAGGTTATTATACACCTACTATTGATGCCAGTCGTTCCTCTACCGGCAGCCATCCTGTCCCGATGCTCAAATGGCCCAAAGAAGATAAGGATATTCCAGTACCCGCACCAGCATCCATCGAAGCAGGTGCGCTGAATGGCTACGGCCTTGATCTGGCATGGATAAAGTCCAAAAAAGAACTCCGCAATGCTCAATTACAAGGCTCTTGTATGGTACAATTCCCCGATGGCGATAATGACTTTTTGGGGTTTGGCGGTTCTGTAAAAGGAGCGGGCGGAACGTATGTGTTTTTCAAAAAAATGGGTAAAGAAGTACTGGGTTCGGGTAGTTTTGCACTGACAGCGGGTTATTCGGCAGCCATCGACCCGCGTTTTATCCCAATTGGGGCTTCGTTGCTGGCAGAGTTGCCGGTTTGTGACAAAGCCGGCAATGTGGTGGCACACGAATACCGTATTATTTTTGCCCAAGACCGTGGGGGCGCAATAAAAACCACCAAAAGAATGGACTTGTACTGTGGTATTGGCAACAAAGGATTGGATGCCGCTAAACGGGTCAATAGTTATGGACGACTTTGGTTAATCCTGCCCAAAAGGGAGTTTTAAGTAAATTTTATCGTTTAACTTAAAATATTTAACATTGGTATAAGGTGTTGATAATTAAATAATTGGCCAATTTAATGCCTTAACATTTGCTCTTTTTTCGTTAAACCTTGTTAATCTGCTCCTACGATTTGGCAGTAGTGTTGTATATCGTTTCGGAATGTCCGCTCTTTGCAACCGGAATTTCAAATCCACTACTACAACTATGAAAAAGAATATATTGTTCCTCGCTGGCCTGACACTACTTTTGACCAATTGCAAAACCTTACGTGTCAGTGATTTTCACGATACCGCACGCACCCCCGAACCGCTTCCACGCATGGGCTTATTGGTACACCAGGAAAGTTTTGCTGCGGCATTCGACCGCGAAACCTTTTCTAAAGGCTGGAATGGCAATGTGGCAATTCCAGGATCTAGTGGCCCTTTTGATTATTTTGCACTGAGTGATTTACCATTGGAAGACGTATATACCGCATTGGGTAACGAAGTAAACGAAAACCTGACCAACAACAAAGGTGACCGTTACGGCCATATCCGTTTTCGTTTGGTGCATTATGATCGCCGTGCTCCGGGTTGGGGTTATACCATTCCATCCGCGCTTTCCCTCAATACCCTCAATGTGGCAGGGATGCCTTATACGCGTTACCGTGCTGAATTGGAATTGCAAGTAGAAATTGCCGATGCGAATAAAAAAATATTGGCGCGGTATCGAGCACCAGGCGTAGGTAAGGCTTATGTGGCCATGTACTACGGCTATCGAAGGGGCGATGCTTGGCGCAAGGCCAATTTACTAGCCCTCCAAGATGCGATGAACGTAATTCGCCCAAAAATAGAGGCCGATTTACTGGAATTAAAGGCGCAATTAATGAGCGCAGGCCCGTTACCTCCTACCAAAAAATAATTAGTTTAAAGGTGATTAAAAATATGGAAAGCATATCGAATAATAGCGTTCGACATGCTTTCTTTTTTTTTGCCAATTTAAAACAACAACCAAACACGCGAATTACTACCAATTCCACAGTATTTCTATATATATCGCTTTTGTTCTCTTGAATCTTTCTACCTTTGTGGCCTATGTCATTTATTAAATCCATTTCAGGTTTTAGGGGAACAATTGGTGGCCGCCCCGGAGACAACCTAACACCTCAAGATATTGTATCCTCAGCCGCTGCATTTGGGCAGTGGGTGTTGAACACCACTGGTAATCCCAAAATAGTCATTGGGCGCGATGCGCGTATTTCAGGCGAAATTGTGAGTGCATTGGTATCCAATACATTACGCTCACTGGGCATATCCATTGTCGATCTCGGATTGAGTACAACCCCTACGGTAGAAATAGCAGTGCCGCTGGAAAATGCAGGCGGCGGTATTATCCTCACTGCCAGCCATAACCCAAAGGAATGGAACGCGCTCAAACTACTGAACCACAAAGGCGAGTTTATCAGTGCCGCTGATGGCAAATTGGTGCTCGAAATAGCCGATACAGGTGCTATTGAGTACGCATCTGTTGATAATTTGGGATCGTACCGTACGGATGATTCTTATATCAAAAAGCATATTCAAATGGTGCTCGATCTACCTATTGTGGATAAAGCGGCCATTCAAGCCAAAAACTATACGATTGTTGTAGATGCCGTTAACTCCACTGGAGCACTTTCGGTGCCGCCACTGTTGGAGGCATTGGGCTGTAAGGTAATCGTGATTAATGGTGAAATCAATGGTGAATTTGCCCATAACCCAGAGCCGCTCCGCGAAAACCTCAATGACTTGAGCAAACAAGTCGTGCGCCAAAAAGCCCAAATGGGTATTGCCGTAGATCCAGATGTGGATCGTTTGGTATTTATGTGCGAAGATGGCGAGTTATTTGGGGAAGAATATACATTGGTCGTAGTAGCAGATTATGTATTGAGCAAAAAAGTGGGCAATACCGTTTCTAACCTTTCCAGCAGTCGTGCTTTACACGATGTAACCGTAAAAAGAGGCGGCGAATATTTTGCTTCAGCCGTAGGTGAAGTGCATGTGGTAGAAAAAATGAAAGCCGTCAATGCTGTGATAGGAGGAGAGGGCAATGGTGGTATTATTTACCCTGAACTACATTATGGTCGCGATTCTTTAGTAGGAATAGCACTGTTTTTGAGCCATTTGGCCAATGCCGGCAAACAAATCTCTACGTTTCGCCGTATGTATCCAGAATATCGGATGGCTAAAAACAAAATTCAACAATCGCCTGATATTCAATTAGATAAAATATTTGAAACCTTAAGCCATAAGTACAGAAATGAGCGCATCAACCGCGAAGATGGCCTAAAAATCGACTTTGAAGATGGCTGGGTACACCTCCGCCCTTCAAATACTGAGCCTATTATCCGTATCTACTCTGAAAGTGCATCCGAAGTGGTGGCCAATAATTTGGCTAAAAAAATCATGCAAGATATTCAGGAAATGAGGAATTAATACCGCTGTTTTTATTCATCCTTCTAGCATTAAATTAATATTCAATTATGCAAAGAGTTTACTTCGATAATGCTGCCACTACTCCCATTTCAGAGGAGGTAATTAATGCAATGTTGCCTGTTTTGAGGGGGCAATTTGGTAATCCATCTAGTATCCACGCCGAAGGCAGGGGTGTACGGGCCTTATTAGAATCGGCGCGCAAAATTGTTGCTAACTGTATTGGATCAAGTACAAGCGAAGTGTTTTTTACTTCGGGCGGTACCGAAAGTAATAATATGGCGATCAAATGCGCCGTACGTGATCTTGGGGTAACCCGCATTATTAGCAGTCCTACCGAACACCATTGTGGTACACACGCTATTGAGGCGGTAGCGCAACAAGGCGTAGAGGTTGTTTGGCTATCTGTTGATGCCTTGGGGCGTATCAGTTACGACGAACTAGAAACCGCGTTGCAAAATGGCGATGGAAAAGTCACTTTGGTTTCTATTATGCACGCCAATAACGAAATTGGGACAATGATAGATTTGCAACGTGTAGCAGATCTTTGTCAACAGTACAAAGCGTATTGCCATTCTGATACCGTACAAACCTTGGGGCATTTCCCAATCAATGTACAAGATACGCCAGTCCATTTTATCTCTGGCGCAGCACACAAATTCCATGGCCCCAAAGGCGTTGGTTTTATTTATATCAATGGCACTACTGCCGTTAAGCCATTTATTGATGGCGGTGCACAAGAACGGAATATGCGTGGTGGCACCGAAAATGTATATGGTATCGTTGGCTTGGCTAAAGCATTGGAACTATCCTATAACGATTTAGATGCTCGTATGGCACATATACGCGATATACGGGCATACATGAAAGCACAACTAGAAAATACTTTCGAGGATATTCGGTTTAACGGCGATATTGATGGAGATAGCCTCTACACTGTACTTAATGTATCTTTTCCGCCCTCTCCTCGCAACGAAATGATGCTGTTCAATATGGACATTGCAGGCATCAGTGTTTCCGGCGGAAGTGCCTGCTCTAGTGGTGCCGAAAAAGGCAGTCACGTATTAGAAGCCATCCATGCCGATCCTGAACGGAAAAGTATTCGCTTCTCCTTTTCTCATTACAATACACGCGAAGAAGTAGATTTTGTGGTGGAAAAAATGAAAGGATTTATTGTACAAAAACAGGAAATGGCGCACTCTTAGGAAGCAGATTTTATAATTAGGCAGCCGCCCCCAAAAAAATCCCGTAGGGAATGTATGTTTATAGAGGCTCAAATCCCGTAGGGCTATGGTTTCTACACATCTTTACATCAATTCAGTCTTTATGAAGTTTTGACACATTTATGCATACAGGACTTTATTGTAAAAATTTCAGTGCGCTGCACCTTTACACAGCAATTTCCCATGTGACATGCACCCCGTTGTTCAATGGGAGAACGGATGAAACGGATTTAACGGATTAGAGCGGATTGTTTCAAAATAATCCGTTAAATCCGTTTTGCTATCCTGTCTTAGTTTTGATCCACATGGGAAATTGCAGACCTTTACAAGAATACCCTAATAATTTATTCATAATCAATGTTTTACAGGGTCTATGTAAAGATGTGTATAAACCGTAG
>JBEAVK010000161.1:0-25395 GCA_041160955.1 Bacteroidota bacterium | reverse complement strand
AATCCTTTTTAAACGTTATACACTTATGACGGCACTTGAGTTAATCGCACATGATATCCCTGCACTCAAAATTGAGCAGACAGGACGCGATGCCTACCACCTGTTGAGCGATCACCATGTGAAGCATTTACCTGTTGTAGATGGTACCCGCTTAGTGGGTATTTTATCTGAAGAGGACATATTTAACCATAAATTATACGACCCAGTCAGCGAGTACGATTTCTCTATGTTGCGCACCTTTAGCGTTCGTGCTGATGAGCATCTGTTCGAACTCATGCGGATTATGGGAGAAAATAGACTTACTGTTATTCCAGTCGTGGACAATGACGGCAATTATTTGGGAATGGTTTCTCAAAATATGATGCTCCGTTCTTTTGCTACTACTACTGCGTTTGCAATGCCTGGAGGCGTACTTATATTGGAAATGAATCGCCGTGATTATTCTTTGGTAACAATTGCACGTTGCGTAGAAGAAGAATCTGCCAAAATCCTCACTTCTATTGTAACCTCAACACCAGATTCGGAATTAATAGAAGTAACGCTAAAAATTAACCGAGATGATGTATCTCGAATTGTAGCAGGTCTCGAGCGATACGGGTTTTCAGTAAAGCGTTCCTTTGCAGAAGACGCTTACTCTGAATCCGTGAGAGAACGCTATGATTCGTTGATGAATTATCTCAGTATTTAGTTTAGACCATTTGCGTCGATAACAAATCCTCTAAGGTCTCTCTTCTTCGGATCAATTTTGCTTTACCATCCACAATCATCACTTCCGCTGGTCGGAACCGTGAATTATAATTAGATGCCATCATCCAGCCGTATGCTCCTGCATTATAAAACGCGATAATATCGCCTTCCACCACTTCGGCAATCCGTCGATCATGCCCGAAAGTATCTGTTTCACAAATGTTGCCCACAACTGTATAGAGCCTTGGCTTAAAGGTGGGTTCTGTTATATTTACAATTTTGTGGTAAGAACCATAAAACATAGGACGGATCAGGTGATTTAACCCCGTATTTAGACCCACAAATGAAGTAGAGGTGGTCTGTTTGACCAAAGTACATTTAGCCAACAAATACCCTGCTTCACTCACCAAGAATTTACCTGGCTCAAACATTAACACAAGATCGCGACCATATTCTTTGCAAAAATCAGTAAAACGAGCACTGAGTTTTTCACCCAATTCTTCAATATCGGTTTCTATATCATCCGGCTTATAAGGCACTTTAAAGCCACTACCTAAATCAATATATTCCAAATCAGGGAATTTTTTGGCTGCTTCCAATAGAATATCCGCACCACGCAGAAAAATTTCTACGTCTAGTATATCGGAACCAGTGTGCATGTGTAGGCCATTTATTTTTAGTTTTTGGCTTTCAACAATGCGCAATACGTGTGGCAACTGGTGAATAGAAATGCCAAATTTAGAGTCAATATGACCTACGCTAATTTTGTCATTCCCGCCGCCCATCAAGTGTGGATTGATCCGAATACATACAGGTACATTTGGGTGGTTCAATCCCCAGTTTTCGAGCATAGGAATCGCATCAATATTGATTTTTACACCTAAATCAACCGCTTCAGCAAATTCTTCCACACCCGCAAAATTAGGGGTGTATAAAATATCCTTAGGTTCATAACCAGCCTTGATCCCCATTTGAATCTCTTGTATCGACACGCAATCAAGACTAGAACCTAATCCCCTGAAAAACTCAAGAACATGTATATTTGTCAATGCTTTACAGGCGTAATGAATCTTCAAATTAGGGTAGGGAAATGCTGCTGTAATGCGACGATACTGGCGCGCCATCACAGCTGCATCATATACATATAATGGTGTGTCGTACGCTTTGCAAAGATCGAGCGGATTCACGCCACCCGTGAATTCATACTTGCCGTTTACTAATTCCATATTGAAAAAATGATGTCTTTATATTTCAGATTCAATCAAATATTGATCCTTATTTACTGCATTTCTATTGTTTAACTCCGCTAAAAAACCAACCAAAAACAACTGCGTTCCGATGAGTAATGCCACAATACCGAAGAAAAACGCGGGGCGTTCTGCAATCCCGTATTCGCTATGGACTAATTTTGAATAACTTAACCAAGCCAATATTGCAAACCCAAGTATAAATGATAAAGTTCCGAGCGTTCCAAAAAAGTGCATCGGTTTTTTGCCAAATTTACCCACAAAATAAACGGAAAGCAGGTCTAAAAAACCAGTAATGATGCGTTCCCATCCAAACTTAGAATAACCATATTTACGCGCCCTGTGTTCTACTACTTTTTCGCCAATTTTTGTAAATCCAGCCCATTTTGCTAATACAGGCATCCAGCGGTGCATATCACCATAAACCTCAATAGATTTTACCACGGAATATCGGTACGCTTTCAATCCACAATTAAAATCATGTAGTTGGATACCGCTGATACTCCGCGCTACAGCATTAAATAACTTACTTGGAATTGTTTTGCTCAAAGGATCGTGTCTGCGCTTTTTCCAACCGCTTACCAAGTCCAGTCCTTCTTGTAAAATCATATTGCGCAATGCAGGTATTTCATCGGGGCTATCTTGTAAATCGGCATCCATTGTAATCACTACTTCACCGTTTACTAAACCAAAACCAGTGTGTAATGCTGCTGATTTACCATAGTTGCGCCTAAATTTAATCGCCTTAATATGCGGATTGTGTGCTTTTAACTGTAGAATTACATCCCAAGAGCGATCGGTACTACCGTCATCGATAAAAATGATTTCATAAGAAAGTTGTTCCGTTTCGCATACGCGACGAATCCAAGCCTCGAGTTCGGGCAAACTTTCTTCTTCATTTTTTAATGGTATGACTAATGAAACTTGTCGCATATCGTAAAATCAAGTTAAGGAAGGCCGAGCCGCAAATACAGGTATGATATCCGGAGATTGTTCGTCGATAGCAATACCCCTGTTATGATATTTAGCAGTTTTTACTTTTTTTGCCCAACGCTGAAAAAGTGCCTCTTGTTCTAAACTGTCCAATTGTGGATTGTTGGTATAAAATCCTTTGTTATCTCTTTGTCGGTACGCTTCATATAGGGTAACAGCGCATGCGACCGAAATATTTAAACTTTCTGCAAAACCAGCCTGTGGAATTGTAAAAAAACCATCACAAAGTGCTATTGCTTCGGCACTTAGGCCATCATCTTCGTTGCCAAAAATAATTGCGGTAGGTATCGTCAGGTCTAAATTAAAAAGTGAATGACTACCTTCGCTTGGCAAAGTGGCTAACACCCTTTTGTATTTTGTTCTTACTCTTTTAAAGCACTCCTCCATATTGTCAAATAAATAAACATCCATCCACTTGAAAGTACCCGCTGAAGTACGTTTCCCCAATACCAATCCCCGCTTATCTAAATATTGCTGCGTATAGATAACGAAAATTTCGCGAATCCCGACCGCATCACAAGAGCGCATTATAGCACTAATATTGAGTGGGTCATAAATATTCTCCAGCACTACCGTCAAATCTAACTGCGTTTGTAGTGCGGCCTCGCGCATTTTCTTTTCTCGCGTTGGCGACATAATTTAATTTGTCGCTTTTCCGTTTACCATTTCAATGGCTAGTTCAACAGATGGTGCAAGCCTAAAAATGGCATCAAGGCGACTAATTTCAATTAATTTTTTGACCATTGGATGCAATTCTCCGGCTACAATAAAACCTCCATGGTCTTTCCAAAGGCGATGTCCTGTCAGAATGGCACTTAATCCACTGGAATCTACAAATTTGACATTCGTCAAATCTAAAATTAAACTCGGAATGCCTTCATTGCTGAGGATGATTAAATCGCTTTTAAATTGGGGGGCAATGCTAGAATTCAGATTATCTTCATCCAATGTCAATACCGCAAAACGCTCTTGTTTGTCTAATCTGTATTTCATAAAATATTGATTTTCAATTTATTGTATTAAATTAAGTGCTTTTGCTTCGTTTAAAGCAGGGCAAATATAGCACATTTGAAGAACAAACAAGAAAAAAAATCAGGTACAGCATCAGGAGGTGGGGTGACAGAAAGTCAGAAAGCATTTTTGGCCTGATTTTTATAGATAGTATTGTCTCCTGTACTTTGTGAATACAAATTTTGAAAAGAATGAACTAAAAGACGTTACTTTTTGTTAAATTTTTGAAATCTGTACAATTTAGTACTTGCATATCTTTCAAAATACTTAACATTGTCGCGTTTTTTAACCTGGCATTCATCAGGTTTTTAATATTATAGAATCATGAATAAAAAATTCTCTCCGGTCGTCAAGCAAATTATACACCAAAGCGGTTCAGAAGCGCGGCGTTTGGGGCATGATTATGTGGGCACCGAACACTTACTATTGGGAATTATCGGCGAGCGGGACTCATTGGCCGTTCGTGTACTCGATTCTTTATCCGTAGATGTGAATGATCTTCGCAAGCGTTTGGAACGCGCCATTCCGCGTTATTCCAACTATCCTCCAGCAGAGAACTTGTTTGTAGATAAAGTGCCCGTTACCACACAAGTGGAGCGCGTGCTGAAAGTCACATTCATTGAAGCCAAGAATTTGAGGAGCGAGGAAATATTTCCAGAGCATTTGATGCTCTCCTTACTAAAACATGGTGATACCCATGCTACACAACTGCTCAACGAGTATTTCGTTGATTATGAATCATTTAAAAAAGAACTCGAATACGTGCGTTCAGAACAAGATCTTAATCATCCGGGCTTGGTGAACCAAGCTCCAAGTGAGGGCGGCAACTATGAAGAGGACGATGAACGGTTCAACCGGACAGGTGCTCAGAAAGGCCAACCCAAAAGTCGTACTCCCGTACTTGACAATTTTGGCCGCGATATTTCTCGCTTGGCCGAAGAAGGCAAACTGGATCCAATTATTGGCCGTGAAAGTGAAATAGAACGCGTCAGCCAAATACTTGGCCGCCGGAAGAAAAATAACCCTATATTGATTGGTGAACCCGGTGTGGGCAAAACAGCGATCGTAGAAGGACTTGCACTTCGTATTCTCCAAAAGAAAGTAAGCCGTACACTCTTTAACAAACGCCTCGTTATGCTCGACCTTGCCGCTTTGGTGGCAGGTACGAAGTATCGCGGTCAGTTTGAAGAACGGATCAAGGCCATTATGATGGAACTGGAGAAAAACCGTGATGTGATTTTGTTTATCGACGAAATTCATACCATGGTTGGTGCCGGTGGCGCAACGGGCTCGCTCGATGCTTCCAATATCTTTAAACCTGCCTTGGCGCGTGGTGAATTACAATGCATCGGCGCTTCTACCTTGGATGAATACCGCCAGTATATTGAGAAAGATGGTGCGCTCGATCGTCGTTTCCAAAAAGTATTGGTAGAACCACCAAGCCAAGAAGATACCATTAATATCCTCCAAAATATTCAAAATAAATACGAGGAATTCCATAATGTAATCTATTCTCCAGAAGCAATTAAGGCTTGTGTGCGCTTGAGCGATCGTTATATTACCGATCGTTTCCTTCCAGATAAAGCCATTGATGTATTGGATGAAGTAGGTGCACGGGTACACCTCAAAAATATTGTGGTGCCTAAGGAAATTGAGCAGATGGAAAAGGATATCGAAGAACTTAAAGAAGCAAAAAATAAAGCCGTTCGTGACCAAAAATACGAAGATGCTGCTGCTTTAAGGGATCAGGAAAGTAAATCATCGCGTGCTTTGGAGTATGCTAAAGCCAATTGGGAAGAAGAATCTAAAACAAAACGCTACCCAGTAAACGAAGACGATATTGCCGAAGTAGTCGCCATGATGACAGGAATTCCAATTCTTAAAGTAGGCGAAAGCGAGAGCAAAAAACTCGTGCTGATGAGTGAGGATGTAAAGAAAATGGTCATTGGTCAGGATGAAGCGGTGATTAAGGTGTCTAAAGCCATTCAGCGTAACCGTGTAGGCTTGAAAGATCCTAAAAAACCAGTGGGTTCTTTTATTTTCTTGGGTCCAACAGGTGTAGGTAAAACGGAGTTAGCACGGTCTTTAGCGCGCTATTTGTTCGATAATACGGATGCATTGATTCGTATAGATATGAGCGAATACATGGAGAAATTCTCGGTGAGTCGCTTAATCGGTGCGCCTCCAGGTTATGTTGGTTACGAAGAAGGTGGACAATTGACCGAAAAAGTACGTCGCAAACCCTATTCTGTGATCTTACTTGATGAAATAGAAAAAGCACATCCAGATGTATTCAATATTTTGTTGCAAGTATTGGACGATGGCCAGTTGACGGATGGTTTGGGACGTAAAGTGGATTTCAAAAATACATTGATCATTATGACTTCTAATATTGGTGCTCGCCAGTTGAAAGATTTTGGTCAGGGTGTAGGTTTTGCCACGAAAGCCCGCGAAGACGCTGCTGAAGACAACACAAAAACCGTTATCCAAGCTGCATTGAAACGGACGTTCTCGCCAGAATTCCTTAACCGTATCGATGATGTGATTGTGTTCAATCCATTGGGTAAGGAAGAGATTTTCAAAATTATTGATAATGCACTGGAAGGTTTGACCAAGCGTTTGGATACCATGAAAATTTCACTTTCACTTACGCAAGAAGCCAAAGAATTTGTTAGTGAAAAAGGCTATGATCCACAGTTTGGCGCACGTCCATTACACCGCGCTATCCAAAAATTCATTGAAGATCCGCTCGCTGAGTATATCTTAAATGAATCACCAGCAGAAGGTGCTGAATTGGATGCCGCAATGAACGAGGCTAAAGATGGTATCGTCATAACAGCATCTGTTGCCGCTGCCACAACAGGCAAGAAAAAGAAAGGCAAGGAAGTAAGCGATTTAGGTGAAGTAGAAAATTAAAGAAGACTTTGGTTTTTTCTAATATATAAAAAAGCAGCGTACCACAATATACCGTGGTGCGCTGCTTTTTTTACAAATATTTCGGTGTGCTGCACCTGAAATTTTATACGAAAATCCTGCCTGTGAAATAGCCGCTTTTGGGGCTTATCGGAATAATTTTTCTTACTTGGCAGCCGCATTGAACCTGCTCCATACCAAATAAGCGATCATTAGCAAAAATAACACAGCCACGATCACATAGCCAAGTTGTAGGAACTGAATATTCCTTCTCTTCCGGCGTTTCCGCTTTTCGAGTTTGGCTTCCAATTTGTTCCACGCCTGCGCTGAAGGTGCTTCGTGCAATTTGGATTCGTTATCTTTGAAAAAATCAAATAAATCTGACATGGTGTAATGTACTAAAGGTAACCTTTGGCTAGGAGGAGTTTGCGCATTTTTTCTTTTGCTAAAATCAACTGCGATTTACTGGTATTAATACTGATATTTAAGGTTTCCGCAATTTCGTGGTGCTTAAAACCCTCTAAAACGAATAAATTAAAAATAGTTCGGTAACCTGGCGGCAATTCTTCCAGTAAGGCCATAATTTCCCTTGCTGATATATCTGCTTCAATATTAAAACTATCTTCGTTATCGGGTGGCGCAAAACTATCGCCGGGGAATATGAGGGGCTGCGATTTTCGAAGTTTCATCAAGGCTTCATTGACCATGATTCTACGTATCCAACCCTCAAAACTACCCATGCCCGAATAAGACTCAATCTGAGAAAATACTTTATAAAAACCACTCACCAATGCCTCCTCCGCGTCCTCACGAGAACGCAAATAACGCCTGCAAACACTAAACATCAGTGGTGAGTAACGTTCATACAGTTGTTTCTGTGCGCCTCGGTCTTGCTGGACGAGTCGCTCTATTAATTTTTCTTCAGTAAGCACGAGTGGCAAATATAGTAGTGAAATTCATTTTGAAGGCAAAATTTCAGGTAAGATGCTAAAAATAATACTTTTGGCGTGTATTAAAGTCTTTATTTTAAATGAAAAGTTTGAAAAAAAGCGTGAAATTTGCGCCTTAATAAATTATCGTTTAAAACCTGCCACGGCATGAAAGAACTAAAAGCATATTTACAAGAAAATAAAACACGCTACCTAGATGAACTGATGGATCTGCTACGTATCCCTTCAGTGAGTGCTGATCCAAAATTTAAGGACGATGTACGGCGTATGGCTATGGCAACAGCCGATCACTTGCGTAATGTAGGTGCTGATTCAGTGGAAGTATTTGAAACAGAAGGCCATCCTATTGTTTATGGCGAAAAAATGGTGGATGCGAAAGCACCTACTGTATTGGTTTATGGCCATTATGATGTACAACCCGCTGATCCACTCGAACTTTGGGACAGTCCTGCATTCGAACCAGTGGTAAAGAAAACTAAAAATCATCCAGAAGGTGCTATTTTTGCGCGTGGGGCATGTGATGATAAAGGGCAGTTCTTTATGCACGTCAAAGCATTTGAGGCCATGTTGAAATTTGATAAACTGCCTTGTAATGTTAAATTCATGATTGAAGGCGAGGAGGAAGTTGGTTCAAAAAACTTAGAAAAGTTTTGTAAAGCCAATAAGAAAAAACTCGCTTGCGATGTCGTTTTGATTTCTGATACAAGTATTATTGATAACCAGACCCCTAGTCTTACCGTTGGTTTACGTGGTCTCTGTTATATGGAAGTGGAAGTAACGGGCCCTAACCGCGATCTGCATTCTGGGGTTTACGGTGGGGCAGTAGCAAATCCAATCAATATACTAAGTACAATGATCGCTTCGTTACACGATAAAAAGCGTCGTATCACCGTTGCTGGTTTCTATGAGGATGTTCAAAAAGTACCAGCCAAAGAACGGAAAATGATGAATCAAGCGCCGTTTGATGAGAAAAACTATAAAAAAGACCTTAAAATTGGCGATGTGCTGGGTGAAGTAGGATATACGACCATTGAGCGGACAGGAATCCGACCCACGTTGGATGTAAACGGTATGTGGGGCGGTTATATTGGTGAAGGTGCAAAAACGGTGCTGCCCTCAAAGGCTTTTGCAAAAATATCAATGCGCTTGGTGCCAGATCAAGATCCTACGAAAATTGAAAAATTGTTTCAAAAGCATTTTGAAAAACTAGCACCGGCTTCGGTTCAAGTAAAGGTAACAGCACACCATGGAGGCTATCCAGTAGTGGTTCCTACTAATTCGGTCGAGTATAAAGCGGCTGAAAAAGCGATGGAGCAGGCATTTGGGAAAAAACCATTGCCGCAACGCGGCGGCGGTAGTATTCCAATTGTTGCTATGTTTGACCAAGTATTTAATGCAAAATCAATATTGATGGGTTTTGGATTGGATTCCGATGATATCCATTCTCCCAACGAGCATTATGGCCTTTTCAATTTTTATAAAGGCATAGAGACCATTCCTTATTTCTATCAGTATTATGCTGCTATGAAAAAATAGTTGTAAGTATTTGGACATAATTAATTGGCAGAAAAGACCAAGTTCAAAATGGTAATTAATTGTGTCCAAATACTTAAAAATAAACATTTAAACAAATATTAGTAATCAGTCCATTTTTCGAGTCCATCGAACCTCGAATTATCGAATCATTTTTTTATGAAAAAAGTAATTTTAATTTTGATTTCTGCCGCACTTTCAGTCGGCCTTCAAGCACAGCAAAGTAATGCTAAAAAAAGTAAACCAGCAAAGGCTACTGCACCTATGGGCACTCCTATCACATTGGGTGCGCCAGTAGTAAAGCCCATGCCTCCGGTTTTGAAAAATGCCAAAGACAGTGCTTCGTACGCGCAAGGTATTGTACTCGGAACGAGTATGAAACGCCAAATTGGTACTACAGATTTGGATCGTAACCTAATCATTGATGCCATTATGGCAACACTTAAAGAAGATTCCTTGGCGTTCACGTCAGATAATGCTAGCAAAATCTTCAATAACTACCAAAAAGCGGCATCAATGAAGGCTAATGAAGCCAATGTGAAAATGAGCGAAGACTATTTGGTAAACAATAAAAAACGCAAAGGGGTAACAACTACAACGAGTGGCCTTCAGTACGAAATAATGAAAGCGGCAGATAACCCTGGCCCAAAACCAGTGGCTACCGATAAAGTAAAAGTACATTATGTAGGTACTACTGTTGATGGCCAAGAGTTTGATAGCAGCGTTCGTCGTGGCCAACCTGCGGAGTTCCCATTGGGTGGTGTTATCAAAGGTTGGACAGAGGGCTTGCAATATATGAATGTAGGCGATAAGTATAAGTTTGTGATTCCTCAAAACTTGGCTTATGGCGAGCGTAGCCCAAGTGCTAAGATTAAACCTTTCTCTACTTTGATCTTTGAAGTAGAGTTGTTGGAAATTACGACTAATAAATAAAGGCGCACAATAGGAAATATCCAGTCGCCTTAAAATTCCAATAGGGAATACATGTTTATAGCGATCGAAATGTAGTGTTACGTTAATCCTGTAGGGATTATATGTAATTTATGTTTTTTTTACATGTAATCCCTACGGGATTAGTATGAAATCATACTACAATAGCCTATAAACATGTATTCCCTACGGGAATTTGAGAGTGGCTGGATAGTTACGATAAATTATAATGCTGATTTTCAGGGCATTACGTTTACGAAACCTCCAAGGTTTCGTAAACATCACCCAAAGCACAAAATAAGAAATATCCACGTTTTAAAGTGCGATCTGACGGAACGGGAAGAGTCACGTTTACGAAATCTCCAAGGTTTCGTAAACGTCACCCGAAGTACAAAATAGGAAATATCCACGTTTTGAAGGGCAATCAATATTTTTCGGTTGCCAAAAGGCAAAACTATTGGCCACACTTTTAAACCTGAACGTTTTCGTAAAACGTTCGTTCCAATTACCAAAAATACACACCAAATTTACAGAAATGGCTGTTCAACAACAAAATACTCCACTAACGAGAGCACTAGCAATGCTTATTATTTATTTGGTGCTTTACTATTTTGGTGGAGCAGCGCGTCAATTATTGTACCCTGTGATTTGGTTGGTCGCTTTTTTGCACGAAACAGGCCACGCGCTTGGCGCTTTAATCACCGGCGGTAATGTTATTGCACTTCAAATTAATCCCAATGGCAGCGGATTGACGACCACACAAGGCGGTAGTATTGCGGTAATTTTGATGGGCGGTTATATCGGCAGTGCGGTATTGGGTAATATCTTGTTTTATATTGGTTTTAAAAAAAGAAGATTGGCGCAATCTGCATTACTGGTTTTGGCCGGTTTGATGGTCTTTTCTTTTTTAAAATGGCCATCAACGATGATGAGCGGTGGTTTGTTATTGGCCTATGCTGCTTGTCTATTCTTTATTGCGCTCAAAACCGATTGGGATCAGAATGTAGCCATGTTTTTTGGTATGGCCTCGGTATTGTATGTTATTCAGGATTTCCAAGTAGGGCCAAGTAGCGATCTACGCGCTTATGAAGAGCATATTGGACTTTTTCCAGCACAAATTTGGATGTATATTTGGCTAGGGATAGTTGTCGTCATCACTTATTATAACCTACGCGGTACTTTTTCGCGTTCAAGGAGCAAAGGGGGAATATTATGAAGTCTAAATTTTCTTCCAGTATCCTGATCGGTTATATGATCCTTGCATTCGGTTGGTGGGCAGTCCTGCTTTGGCGGAGTAATGGAGAAAAATTAGCCCTTCAAACAGATGCAATTGCTTACAAATTAGCCATTTCAAGGGAAGCAGCCCTACAAACTGCCGAATACCAAGAGTTGTTCGAGAAACATCAGCGATATGCTTGGATGGTGATCGGAGAAGGTATTTTTTTTACCGTATGTCTTATTATTGGTTTGTTCTGGATCCGCAGAAGCGCACAAAAAGAAGTGCAATTGGCGCGGCAAAGAAGAAATTTTTTGTTGAGTATTACCCATGAATTAAAATCACCGATTGCTGCTATTCGTTTGGTATTGGAAACTTTTAGTAAACGGGATTTGAACAAAGAGCAGATGAACCTGCTTACAACTGGTGGTTTAAAAGATACCACTCGCTTGCAAAATTTAGTGCAAGACCTATTGTTGGCTGCTCGATTGGAGGACAGTTGGAATCCTCATTATGCGAATATTGTCTTAAAAAATTTGGTGGACGAATGTAAAAGTTCGTTGCAATTGCGTTTTCCTATGTCCAATATTGACAATCAAATACCTGAAAATTTGCCCGTTTTACAAGCCGATTTGCAAGGTTTTACTTCGGTTTTGATGAATTTATTGGAAAATGCTATTAAATATTCTCCCAAAGGTCATCCTGTTACGGTGACCGCCACTTCTTTACCTATAGGGCGCACATTATTGACCGTCGCTGATGCTGGGCAAGGTATTCCAATTGGTGAACATAAAGCCATTTTTGAAAAATTTTATCGTTTGGGCAATGAAGAGACCCGCCAAGTTACGGGTACTGGACTCGGTTTGTATATCGTTAAGCAAGTGGTAGAAGCACATGGTGGAAAAATAGAAATTAAACCCAATGTACCCAATGGAACCGTGTTTTCCATTGAAATTTAACGCAAAAACATGTTGTTTGCAGATATTATTTTACCATTGGCTCTGCCTAAACGGACTTATACTTTCTCTGTAAGTACTGATTTGGAGTCCTATATTCATGTTGGTCAACGCGTAGAAGTGCCTTTTGGCAAAAGTAAACTGTATAGCGGTATTGTAGAGCGCGTACATGATGAGGTTCCTTCCTATAAAGTAAAAGAAATTATTAGTGTTTTGGACGAATTGCCTGTGATTTCGTCGGAACAAATACGGCTTTGGGACTGGATTGCCTCCTATTACTGCGCCACTTTGGGCGAGGTAATGTTGGCCGCTTTGCCGGGTAATATGAAACTTTCGAGCGAAACCAGAATTACATTTAATACCGATTATACGGATGATTTACTAGAACTCAGTGCGGACGAATATTTGGTGGCGGAAGCCTTACAATTACAGCCCGAAATTACGATTGAGGATGTTCGTAAAATATTGAACCGCAAAACAGTATTGCCGATTATTCAAAAACTTTTGCACCGTGGCGTATTGTTTTTAAGGGAAGAATTACAAGAAAAGTACAAGCCCCGCAAAGTGGTGGCGATACGTTGGTGTGAGCCTTATAAATCGAACCCCGATACCATTAAAGATGCTTTTGACCTTGCAAAGACAGAACAGCAGGTGAATATTTTAATGGCTTTTGTGCAATTGGTGCGTAATCAGCCATTTATAAAGAAAAAAGAATTGCTCAATGCTGCGGGTACTTCGGATGCACCGCTCAAAAGTTTGGTGAAATTGGGCGTGCTGGATATGTATGAGCGTGAGGTGAGCCGTGTAGGGGATTACCGCGAAGAACTGATGGGTATTGGGGCTTTATCGGAACACCAAAAGAAGGCACTGAGTGAAATTAATCAACATTTTATTGCGGGAAAAAAAGTAGTTTTGCTGCAAGGGGTAACGGGTTCGGGCAAGACACAGGTTTATATAGAATTAATTCGAGAAACTATTTTACAAGGTGGACAGGCGTTGTATTTATTGCCGGAAATAGCCTTGACCACTCAAATTGTAGCGCGGTTGCAAAAGGTATTTGGTGGGGATATTGGGATTTATCACTCCAAAATAAACGCCAACGAAAGGGTAGAGGCATGGAATAGTGCAGCAACTGGGAAACCAGTTATTTTGGCTGCTAGATCGGGGCTGTTTTTACCATTCCAGAACCTTCAATTGATTATTGTAGATGAAGAACATGACGCTTCGTTTAAGCAATACGATCCCGCTCCTCGCTATCATGCACGCGATGCGGCGATTTATATGGGCAGTACTGGAAAAGCCAATGTCTTGCTGGGTTCTGCAACGCCTGCCGTAGAATCGTACCACAATGCGATGACTGGTAAATATGGTTTTGTGGAAATGAAACAACGCTTTGGAGGCGTAGAAATGCCTGATATTCAAATAGTTGACTTAAAAGACCAGCAAAAAAAGAAATTGATGCACGGTATTTTTAGTAATACCTTGATCGAGGCTTTGAAGGAAACGATTGCCAATGGCGAGCAGGCTATTTTATTCCAAAACCGCCGTGGATATGCCCCGATTTTGGAATGCGAAACATGTGGTTGGGGCAGCACTTGCCAAAACTGTGATGTGAGTCTCACTTACCATAAGTTCCAGCATACTTTGCGTTGTCATTATTGTAATTTCAAGGCAGATGTACCAGAAACTTGCCCCGCTTGTGGCTCGGGCAGGCTGGTGATGCTCGGTTCCGGCACTGAAAAAATTGAAGATGATTTGAAGATTTTCCTACCGACTGCACGAATTGCCCGGATGGACTTGGATACTGCGGGTACCAAAAATAATATGACGGCATTGCTCAATGAATTTGAAGATCGAGAATTGGATATTTTGGTGGGTACTCAAATGGTTTCTAAGGGATTAGATTTTGAAAATGTGGCTTTAGTAGGGGTGCTTTCTGCCGATCAAATTGTCCGTTTTCCCGATTTTAGATCTGGAGAAAGGGCTTTTCAGTTGATTACTCAGGTATCGGGTAGGGCAGGGCGCAAGAAAAAAAGAGGTAAGGTCTTGATTCAGGCGTATGCCACCACGCACCCTGTTGTATTGGATGTACTCGATAATAATTATCAACGATTTATAGAAAGAGAACTGGCAGAAAGGGAGGCTTTTAGGTATCCGCCGTTTATCCGACTGATTCACTTAAATATTCAGCATAAAGACGATAAAGTGACCGCCGCCGCTGCTGCCTATTTAACTGCAGTATTACGCGATAAATTGGGGCCGCAGCGCGTTCTAGGCCCTGTTATTCCACCTGTTGGGCGTATTCGGAACTATTACCACCAAAATATTATGCTAAAATTGGAGAAATCGGGCGATTTGGTGTCGCGTACTAAACAATTAATCAAGTACTGTACAGAATTGTTAGTGGGGAAACAAGGGTGGTCGCAGGTGCGTGTGGCGGTGGATGTGGATCCTGCATAACTACATAAAAAAAGGGTTTAGCACGTTTGCGCTAAACCCTTTTTAAATAATTTTATCAATGCTTAAGCATGTATCACTTCTGGTATAAACGCCTTATACACCCCAGATTTGAGTTTTTCGCCTACTGCGACAAATGCAGCAAGTGTTTCATCAATATCTGCATCCGTATGTTCCGATGTTGGGATCAAACGCAAGATAATCATACCTTTAGGGATAACAGGATAGACCACAATAGAGCAGAATATCCCGAAATTATCGCGCATATCTTTTACCATTGCCATTGCTTCCTCTACTTCGCCGTGCATATATACAGGCGTTACGCAGGTATTGGTATCGCCAATATCGAAGCCGCGTTCTTGAAGGCCGCTTTGTAATTTGCGTACATTCGACCATAGTTTTTCACGCAATTGCGGTTGTGTGCGCAACAATTCAAAACGCTTGATTAAACCTTCTACCAAGGGCATAGGCAGCGATTTTGCAAAAATCTGCGAACGCATATTATAGCGCAAATAGCGGATAATTTCTTTTGGTCCAGCGACAAAACCGCCAATCAAAGCCATACTTTTAGCAAATGTGCTAAAATATACGTCCACATCGTCGGTAACGCCTTGGTGTTCTGCTGTACCTGCGCCAGTTTCGCCCAACATACCAAAACCGTGGGCATCATCAATCAATAGGCGGAAACCATACTTTTCTTTAAGTGCCGCAATTTCGCGGAGTTTGCCTTGGTCGCCACGCATACCAAAAACGCCTTCCGTAATCACCAAAATACCACCACCTGTTTCGTCTGTGAGTTTTTTGGCTCGGTCTAGGTTTTTCACAAGGCTGCCTATATCATTGTGTGTAAATGCAAAACGCTTGCCAAGGTGCATACGCAATGCATCAACGATACAAGCATGACTTTCGGCATCATACACCACTGCATCGTGGCGGGTAAGGAGTGCATCAATAACAGAAAGGATACCTTGGTAACCGTAATTGAGCAAATAACCTTCCTCTTTACCAACATAATGTGCCAAATCGGTCTCTAGCGCGATATGTTGGCTGGTTTCACCACTCATCATACGCGCACCCATTGGATATGCAAAACCCCAACGTGCGGCACTTTCAGCATCTTCTTTTCTGACTTCGGGGTGATTGGCTAAACCAAGATAATTATTGATACTCCAGCAAACCACTTCTTTTCCCTGGAAAGTCATGCGATTGCCTAATTCACCTTCCAATTGTGGAAACATATAGTATCCTTCTGCAACTTCAGCATATTTGCCCAATGGGCCTGCCTGCTTCAAAATGCGATCAAATAAATCCATGTATGTATTGTTGTATTGTTATTATAAATATGATGATCGAAATAGCAAATACTCCCGATCGTTACCGTTATCCTAGACTAACTAATTCATCTTCTTTAATGAATCCTTGCTGCACCATCCACTTGTCGCTAAATATCTTGGTCACATATTTAGTGCCATGACTAGCGAAAATCAGCACCACGATATCGTCTTTTGTGAGGCGATCTTTAATCGTTTCGAGGCATTGAAGTGCAGCACCACTTGAATATCCCGCTAAAATACCGTCTGTAAGTGCCAATTCACGTGCTTTGAGGGCACTGTCTTTGTCAGTTACTTTTACAAACTCATTGATCAGATCAAAGTCAAAATTGCCTGGGATAATATTTTTACCTACACCTTCCATTTGGTAAGATCCAATTTCGTTGGGATCATACACACCCGTTTCATGGTATTTTTTCAAAACAGAACCATAAGCATCGGTTGCGATGACTTGAAGGTTCGGATTTTGTTCTTTAATGTATTTACCTGATCCGCAAAGTGTACCGCCTGTACTGGCCGAGCCAATGAGGTGCGTTATTTTACCTTCTGTTTGCTCCCAAATTTCTGGTCCGGTGCTTAGGTAATGCGCAGCACTATTATCCATGTTGAAATTTTGGTTAATATAATATGCGCCAGGGATTTCTTTAGCGAGGCTTTCGGCTTTTCGGTAATAGGATTCAGGATCGCTAGGTTTAGCATCTTTTGGACAAAGAATTACCTCGGCACCCATAGCGCGAAGGTTATTGAGTTTGTCTTCCGAAATTTTACTGGTTACGGTGAGTACACATTTGTAACCCTTAATTGCGCTCACCATTGCGAGGCTAAAACCCGTATTGCCACTAGTTGCGTCCACCACAGTGCCACCGGGTTGTAAGTACCCCATGCGTTCGGCGTGTTCAATCATGTGGAGTGCTATTCGATCTTTAGCACTCAAACCTGGGTTAAAACCCTCGATTTTTGCATAAATAGTGGCAGGGATATGCGCTACGATCTTATTGAGCCGTACGAGCGGTGTTTTGCCAATGGTTTCTAAAATGCTGTTATAGACCATACACGATGTGTTTTTAGTGAAAATACTAGTTGCAAAGGTAATACAACTCGTTAGAAACTTAGCGCATTTAGAAAAAAAGGAAAATTATTTGAAAATTAAAGATGAAATATTTGAAAGTTTCCCGCAGATGTTGGAACTTCGCCCAACGTTCTGAAACATTTTTTTTTAATCCAGTTCTCTTGTTTAACAATTCAAATACCATTCTAATGTTAATTTTATCTATTGCTATCGCTGCTATGGTACTCGTTCGAGTTTTACCTTATGTTGCGGGCGCTTGGGGCTCTATTTCGCGCCGCTAAACCGCTACTTGATTCACCTCCCTGATATGAGTCACTTTCGTCGAATAGATGAAGTGACTCATGTTTTTTTATGAACCTTATTTTGAAGAAATTAGTTACAAATTTAACTACTTGGGTATTGTTGTCCATTTTGGCTGGCGCGGTTTTGGGGCATGTCTGGCCTGAAAAAGGCGTGAATTGTAAAGTTTTAGGGGATAGTTTTATTGCTGTTGTTAAATTATTCATCCTTCCACTCATCTTTCTGACCATCACTTTGGGTATTTCGAGCGTAGGTGATCTTAGAAAAGTAGGCCGTGTTGGGGCAAAAGCACTGGTTTATTTCGAATTTGTTACCACTTTTGCCTTACTGATTGGTATTCTAATTTCTTGGATCATTCAACCTGGTGCAGGAGTAATGGCCGTAACCCCCAACTCCGATATTTCAAAAATTCAACAAAGTGCTGCGCAGTTCAATTGGGTATCCTTTTTGACGAATAATACTACGTTGCAGGTTTTGGTATTTTCTATTTTTTTTGGAACATTAGTAGGGCGGTTGCCTCAGCGGCAACAGATTACAGATATTCTTAGTTTTGCCTCAAAATACGTTTTCAAAGCCCTTCATATTGTGATGTTATGCGCGCCGATTGGTGCTTTTGGTGGAATGGCGTTTACGATTGGTAAATATGGCTTAAATGCATTAGTCCCTTTGGCCAAATTGATGGTTACGGTGTACGCTACTATGGCTTTGTTTATTTTTGGTGTTCTTTGGTTTATTCTAAGGTATTATAAAATATCGCTTCTGGGTTTACTCAATTATATTAAGGAAGAACTCTTAATTGTTTTAGGCACTTCTTCGAGCGAAGCCGCATTGCCGGGTATTATGGAAAAATTAGAAAAAATGGGTTGTTCCAAACCTGTTGTGGGATTGGTGATTCCGGCTGGTTATTCTTTTAACTTAGATGGCACTACGATTTATCTTTCTATGGCTATCATTTTTCTAACACAAGTATATGGTATTCAATTAAATATACACCAATTGCTGACTATTATTGGGGTACTCATGGTGACTTCAAAAGGAGCAGCGGGCGTTACTGGGAGTGGGTTTGTGGTATTGGCCTCTACGCTTTCTGCTGTACCCGTTGTACCCATTGAAGGGCTTGCCTTATTGATCGGTGTGGATCGGTTTATGTCCGAAGCACGCGCCATTACGAATATTATTGGCAATGCCGTAGCAACGATTTTTATTGCAAATAGTGAAAATGATTTTGACCGAGCGCAAATGGAAAAGGTATTTAACGAAGAGGAATACGAGTATTTGCTGAAGTGATTGGTTGGAAAAATAACGTGACACAGCGTACACCTTTTCTAAGAAAACCCTGATAATACTTAATCGTACGCTATATTTTTTCAAATAACATATTATCTTTGCGCCGCAAATTGTACAAATAAAAAAAACATTATAAATAAATAAAATGTCAGAAAAAATTATTTTTTCCATGTCGGGGGTGAGCAAGACATTTCCACCACAGAAACAGGTCTTGAAAAATATTTGGTTGTCCTTTTTTTATGGTGCCAAAATTGGGGTTTTGGGTCTGAATGGCTCCGGTAAGTCCACTTTGTTAAAAATTATTGCCGGATTGGACTCCAATTATGAAGGTAAAATTGAGTTTGAAAAGAATTTTAAAATCGGGTTTTTGATGCAAGAACCCATTTTGGACGAAACAAAAACAGTACGCCAAATTGTGGAAGAAGGCGTGCAGCACATCGTTGATCTCCTCCAAGAAAACGAAGATATTGGCACAAAACTCGGCGAAGTAACCGACGATGACGAAATGATGCGCTTGATTGACCGCCAAGGCGAGGTATTGGAGCAAATCGAACACGTAAATGGCTGGGAAATTGACCACCGTATTGGTTTGTTTACTGATGCGCTCCGCTGCCCCGATGATGACCGCCCTATTAAGGTGTGTTCTGGTGGTGAAAAACGCCGCGTGGCACTGGCGCGACTGTTATTGAGTCAACCTGATATTCTATTATTGGACGAGCCAACGAACCACTTGGATGCTGAATCGGTGGCTTGGTTGGAGCAGTTTTTACAAAATTTTCCGGGTACTGTGATCGCTGTTACCCACGACCGCTATTTCTTGGATAATGTAGCGGGTTGGATATTAGAACTTGATCGCGGCGAAGGTATTCCTTGGGAGGGCAATTATTCCTCTTGGTTGGAGCAGAAAGCAAAACGTTTGGCTCAAGAGGAAAAAGAAGATAGCAAACGCCGTAAAACATTGGAGCGCGAATTGGAATGGGTGCGTATGTCGCCCAAAGCACGCCAAAGCAAAGGTAAAGCGCGTTTGGGGGCTTACGATAAATTGATGAGCGAGGAAGTAAGAGAGAAAGAAGCCAAATTGGAAATCTGGATTCCAGCAGGACCGCGTTTGGGTGATAATGTGATTTCGGTGAAAGATGTACGGAAGGCTTATGATGGCCGTATTTTATACGAAAACCTTAACTTGGAAATTCCTAAAAATGCCATTGTCGGTATCATCGGGCCAAATGGTGTGGGTAAATCCACGCTATTCCGTATGTTTACTGGGCAGGAAGAACCAGATGCAGGTACGATTACTATCGGCGAATCGGTAAAAATGAGTTATGTCGATCAAAGCCACGCTGGACTTTTGCCAGAAAAGACTATTTACGAAATCATATCCGATGGTAACGACTTAATTCAAGTAGGTAGTGCCTCGGTCAATGCACGTGCATATATCGGTCGTTTCAATTTCACGGGTTCTGATCAGCAGAAGAAACTCGCCGTTTGTTCTGGTGGTGAGCGCAATCGCGTCCACTTGGCCATGACACTCAAAGATGGCGGCAATGTACTCCTCCTCGACGAACCAACCAATGATATCGATATCAATACGCTCCGCGCTTTGGAAGATGCATTGGATGATTTTGCGGGTTGTATCTTGGTCATTAGCCACGATAGGTGGTTTATCGACCGCCTTGCAACGCATATTATATCCTTTGAAGACGATGCCGAAGTGGTGTTTTTTGAGGGGAATTTCTCTGATTATGAAGCCTCTAAGCGTTTGCGCTTAGGTGATGCGCCGCCGCATAAACCGCGTGTGAAGCATATTATGGGTTAAGTAATCTGTCTTCATTAGGTTTTGTGCAAATATTCAACTATCTCCGAGTGATCCAAGAACAGATTTGGCCTATTGTCGGGGCGACTTTTTCTGTCACCCCGACAATTTAGTTGAAATTGAAGGTTTTCCACATTAAATATCCCATTTTGCCAAAAGCATTTTATAATGCTAACCAACGAAATTTTAAAGTTGGCTCAAAGAAGGGACAGTGCTTAATTGTCGGGGTGACTGAAAAAGTCGCCCCGACAATAGTCCAAATCTGTTCTTGGATCACTTGGGTATAGATGAATATTTGCACAAAATCTAATGATATAAAGTATGTTAATTTTTATTATTGCACAATATTCGACTTGAAATTACGTCAACACTGTACCCCGTTTTACTCCATCACCACTTCCTGTATCACCAATAATTCATTCAATTGCTTTTCTTGAACAAGCGCGCCTTGTTCACGTACAAAACTGGAAATATCGGTAATGGATACGATCCATTCTGTGGCAAATTGCCTTAATATTGCTCCTTTCATACCCAGTTGGATGGCTTTACGCTCCAATTTAGTACCATAAGGGTCGTGGTCGGGATCCCATTGTAAGCGCACTTCCGATGTTTGTAAAGCGGCTTGCCAGTTTTCTTCTGATAGATAAATATCTGCCTGATAAGAAGAATAGACGGCTTGTGCTACAATTATTTTGAATTTTTCCAAAGGTATTTCGATGGCTAAGATATGCTCTTGGTCAGGTTTGGAAGCCCAGCCGGAACGGTACATCATCCAAAGGAAATTGGGTTTTATCCATGACATACGAGAGAAGGAGTAGGCTGGGCCTCCAAATTTTTGGTGTTCAAGGGCATAAGCACTGATTATTGGGTTGAATGCTTGATAAACAATGATGTTTTCGCCGCGCAAACAACCTAGAATATGTTTGCCTTTTTGCGGCAACAAGTCTTCGTATTGAGCGTAAGGTATAGTGGGTAAGTTTAACATTTTTTACTTTATTTGTTCCTGTTTTAGTCTCTCTTTCACGGTTTTAAAATCCATTTCTTTTACCATTTTTCCATCTAGGAAAACCAATTCCATTAATCCACCTTTCGATGCTTCCCAAGTGCAATTGTCTGTCAATACGAGATCTCCTTGTTCGTTGCGATCCACGCGCAACAGACCACGCGCACTGCGTTTGGTACCATCATCGGTTTTGGGTTCTTTAAAAATAGCACGACCAACGCCGTTTACCTCTCCGTAAGTCGCTTTCATCGCAAAACCAAACGTATCGCGTGTGACATATTGATAGGTGTAAGAGCCAATGCCAAAAACAATATTGCCAGTGGAAAAGCCCTTTGCGATCAAATGGTCGCAGATAGCCTTGCAGCGCTCCAAGGTGATACTATCGCCGTAAATTACCCCAATATGTGGGTCGAGTAATTTGAAACCTTTTGCAGTGATACTACCACCAAAAGTATCCCACAGACACTCCACAGCACCTTTATGTTCGGGGCTTCCGGGTGCTGCATTGGGGTCGCCGCAGATAATATGTACCGGATCACCAGAATCAGGACGGATGACCACTTTGCCATCGCGTTTCAAAATAGTGGGCTTTAATTCGGGTATAAATTCCGTAATAACCTGCCAAAAATCCCAAGTATCCGACACAATAGAAACAATACCTTTGGGATATACTTTTTCAATTAACCGGCGGAAAGTACCAATTTCATCGGCCTGCGTACCCATACACATCACCGAGTGTTCGGTAGCGGGTACACTGCCGCCTATGAGTTCTTTTTCGGCATCGGCGTTGTAATATTCCTCCAAAAAATCAATAGATGGAATACTATCCGTTCCTGCAAAACTCAATAAATGTGCCGCACCGCTCAACAAGGCAGCCTCAACACCACCCATACCTCGAAAACTAAAATCATGGCCTTGCCAATCCACAAATGCAGGGTCGCTACCCGTCAATTCGGTATAATTATCGATTAGTCTGCGGTATTCAGCAGCAGTAGTGGCACTGGTACATGGTAGCCATATTGCGGCGGATAAAAGGGTTTCTAAATAATTGGTCAACCAAAAAAACTCCGGTATGGTATTGTGTATGGTGAACATCGGTATGCGCATGGGTACACGTGTTCCTTCCGGTAAAGCCCTGATTTCCAAGGGCATATAACCCAAATCATGCAATGCTTCGATATGTTCATAAGTGATCGCCCCAGCACCCAAATAGGCTTCTATTCGGCGTTTGTATTTGGCAACCACTTGTGCTTTTGGGACTTGGAAAAAATTGCGATTAAATTCCTCGATCAGGTATTTTTTAATGGCATATTGTAAACCAAAAAAGACCACTTTTTCTACGCCCGGCATCCTGCTTTTACGCGGCGTGAGGTTAGCATATACCAATGTAGTACCTTCTGGGTATTGAGAGCGATGATCGACTTTGTAGCCATCGGTGAGATGAATAGGATTCATTTTTTTATATTTTTATATTTTATTAAACTGCCATTTTTACCTCATCATACAATCGGCACAATCGCTGATAACTTTCGGCCAATCCTGCACGATCGTCCAATAGTTCGTTGTAATAAATTTTACGGCTATTGGATTTAAAAAAGGAGGGATTTTCATTCATAAGGTCAAACGGAATAGCCCTTTCTGAGCAATAATTTTGGATAAAAGCAATATCTTCAGAAGCCGTCCACAGCACAATAGAACAACCAATTTTCTTGAGGTTTTGCACCAATTCAATCAATTCGCTACAATCAAGTCCTGTTTTATGGTAATCGTATAGGGTATTATCAAAGTCAATAGCCACTACAATAGAGCCATATTGCTTGTATTCTTTTAACAAACGCTGGTAAGTATTTTCGGGATTTAAGAAATGGTGTCTGAGTACTTTTTCTTCTATTTTAGGCTCAATACTAGCGTTGAGATAATCTGCGACCTCGGTTAAATGGTGAAAAACCGTTGCGCCATTTTCTCTGACCATTTTGCCTACAACTTCCAGTGAATTTCGTTGGCCACTCGTAAAACGCTCGCCATCATCGGAGTCTATAAAACAGAATATCGTTTTTTCTGGCCTTTTATGACTATCGTCCACTACTTCGGCAATAGAATAAACGCCTGTCATTTTTGGTGTAAGGACATAGAGGCAAAAATCACAAACCTGTCGTTGTCCAAGTTCTTCTTCTCGATCTTTGGGTGTCCAATTGGCTACTACGGGATTAAAATAGTCGAGTTTTAAGAGTGGAATTAGTTCGTCGCGCCAAGTTGATTTGTTGCAAGTGCCGCCTAGAAATACTTTTTTCATGTGTGGGTGTGTGTGATAATTGCGTGTTGATACTTGATTTTCAAATTAATAAGTCAATTTTGAAATTTGGAGTAATGAATTTGGAGTTCCGTTATAAAAAGAATTTGTCGTAAATATTTGATCAAAATGTGTCTCAAATACCTCCAGTCCTTTACTAAAAATACCATGACTTACGGCAAGGTACAGTTTCCCGGCATTCTTTTGTTTCAAAACCGCTGCTAATTGGATAAATGTACCACCGCCGTCGCAAATATCATCGACGATGAGGCAATCAGCACCCTTTAAGTCATCTGCAAATACTTTTGGAGCCGAAAGAAGACCCGTTTTAATATCGCGTGTTTTGTCGCATTGCACCACGCGCTCGCAAGATAAAGCAGCGGATAAATGGTGTATTTTCTTTGCTGAACCTGCATCTGGTGCGATAATAGTTAATTGGTGTGCTGTTTTTAATCGTTCAAATACTTCACTGATAAATCCGTGATTTTGAATGGTTTGACAGCGATCGAGTAGGGCAGGGGTGACCTCGGAGTGTGGATCAAAAACAGTGACTTTGTTAAATCCTGCTCCATTGATAAGTCCCGCAAATACTTTTACGCTCAATGGCTCGCCTGTTACCATCAACCGATCTTGCCGTGCAGCGGGGAAATAAGGGATAAATAATTCCACATTGGAAATACCCATTCTTTGTAACGCATCACGGGCCAATAGCACTTTAATTATATCATTGCTGGAGCGTGCTTGTACTGTAATGCATACCCTATCATCGGTTTGTAATGCTTCGGTGATTTTGATATGCGGTTCTCCTCCATTAAAAATAAAGGCTTCAAATTGAATGGCGGGTTCTAGTGTTAATGCGTCTGAAAGGTTTAGAAATTTCATTTTGTGTAATTTTAACGCAAATATACAGGCACTTTGTTGAACCCCGCAAGGGTTTTGGATGTATATTTTTACATAAAAATAATAATAACTTTTAAGTGTTTGATAATGATTTCATTGTAAGTTTAAAGTTTGCAACTAAGTACAATTTTTTTTATCGAATATTAGAACAAAAAGTTAAACTGTAACTATCCAGCCGATGCCTAAATTTCCGTAGGGAATGTATGTTTCTAGAGGTCGAATGAAGAACGGAACTCCAAATCCAGTAGGGCTATGGTTTCTGCACATCTTTACATCAATTCAGTCTTTATGAAGTTTTGACACATTTATGCATATAGGACTTTATTGTAAGAATTTCGGTGCGCTGCACCTTTACACCGCAATTTCCCGTGTGACATGCACCCTGTTGTTCAATGGGAGAACGGATGAAACGGATTTAACGGATTAGAGCGGATTGTTTCAAAATAATCCGTTTAAATCCGTTTAAATCCGTTAAATCCGTTTTGCTATCCTGTCTTAGTTTTGATCCA
>JBEAVK010000159.1:0-7234 GCA_041160955.1 Bacteroidota bacterium | reverse complement strand
AAATTGCCAAAGCAGGTAATCGGCGTAGGTATAGATACCATTTGGATCTAACTGGTCAAGCGAAGTAATGGTCATAGCAGCAAAATTGATTTTTTAAACAAAAATTTGCAGAAACAAATTCTGAGATGGTGAATTTGTAGTGCTAAGGTAGTGTTTTTGCTAAAAAAGGGTAAAATAAAAGCAATACGACTTGACAGCACACGGCGTACATAGATTAGACACGGGTTTTAAAGGATTTCTTTTAAAAGTGGATTTTTATAATTTAAAATTAGTCTAATCCGTGTCCAATCTGCGTACTCCGTGTGCCATCTAATCCCCCTAACCTCGACTCATCCCAACCCATACTGCTTCAACACCTCCGCTGGCGGCCCATCCCACTGGTTCGGCACATTACCTTGGTAGCCAATATCATCAATACCCATTTTACTGCTCCAAAATCCGGTAGCGGTAAGGTTGCGTACTAGACTAAAAAACGCAATACCTTGGCTCATACCGGGTTTGGCCTTGCGTTTAGGATAGGCGATATCTTCCACAATTTCAATGCGTTGTGCAGGAGTAATGGCGGCGAATATGCCTCCAAATCGTTTGATCGCTTGCGAATCGAGCCACCGGAGACCACCGCGGAGAGGCGTTTGTAAGCCATCTTGGTCTTTGGCCATAAACTCGATAAAAGCAGGTACACCCGCATCGGTAGCACTCCCCGATTGGCTGTCGGCGGGAATGATAATATCCACCAAAATACCCAACGATTTCATTTCTGCTTTGTTAAAAAACGTCTCTTTAAACAGTTTGGCATCGCGGATCTTTTCGGTCTCGGTACGGCCAAATTGCTCAAATTCGGGGTCTTTTTTCTCTTCTTCTAGGGTTTCTGGCGCAAAAATCTCGGGGAGTTCCGCAGCACCTATTTGTGGATGTAGGCCAACTAAACCCAAAGAGGTTAGCCCCATATTTTTGATTAGATCTCTTCTTTTCATTGTAAAATTGAATTACTTAGATAGCACACGGATTAGACACGGATTTTTCTGTTTTTAAATACTTAAAAACTTGCTTATTAAAAAAATCTATAAAATCCGTGTCCTTTTTGTGAAATCCGTGTGCCATCTATGTTGTTACGTAAAATTGAATTAATGATTGGTACATCATTGCCCAAAAAGCAATGCATCAATAGGCAGACAGCCGTAGTTGCCTACAACCTGCCCGCCTTCCTTTCCTCAATAATAAACTCACAAGCACGCATCGACAAGGCCAAAATAGTCCAGGTGACATTTTTATCGGCTTGCGAAACAAATGGCGCGGCATCTACTACAAACAGATTTTTTACATCGTGGGCTTGCTGCCATTTGTTGAGTGCCGATTTATTGGGATCATTGCCCATTCGGATCGTACCTACTTCATGGATAATTTCGCCCGGCGCATTGAGGCCATAATCTGCGTCTTTACCGGGTTTGTTGCCGAGCGGAATACCACCTGCTTCATGGATAATTTGCTCGAATGTTTCGTGCATGTGTTTGGCTTGTAACCGCTCGTAATCAGACCATTTGTAGTGGAAACGAAGGACGGGAATACCAAATTTGTCTATTTTTTCGGGATCTATTTCGCAGTAATTATCCTCAAATGCCATAGCCTCGCCGCGACCAGCCATACCAATATACGCACCATAAAAACGACGGTAATCATCTTTTAAACTGACTCCATAACCACCTGCTTCTTTGGCTAGTCCGTCGCGGCCGGGGAACATTCCATTGGTGTCTTCAATACCCCAACCAAAACCGTAAGCAGGCATTCCCATGCCGCCCCAATATTCGATATGATAACCACGCGGGAAATCGAGTTTTTTATTATCGAGCCACCAAGGCGAATAGATATGCAGCCCGCCTACCCCATCTTCGTTATAGCGTTTGCGGTCGAAGAGCATGGGAATAATGGCACCACGCGATGCGCCCGTGCTATCGTGCAGGTATTTGCCTATGACACCCGAAGAATTGGCCAGTCCTTGTGGGAAACGCGCCGATTTGGAATTGAGCAATAAACGCGCTGATTCACAAGCACTTGCGGCCAATATAACGATACTTCCTTTTACCGTTATTTCTTCCATCGTAAGGGTATCGATATACGAAACACCCGTACAAAGTCCCGTTTTTTCATCTGTCAAAACCTCCCGTACCATGGCGTGATTGATCACTTCCAATCCCGATTTTCGGGCGGGTTTGACCAAACAAGACGAGGACGAAAAATCGGCATAAGCCATACAGCCACGGTAACATTGGTTGCAATAAAAGCAGGAACCGCGTTCGTCATTGATCGGCTGGGTGAGGATGGACAACCGCGATGGAATGGTTTTTACACCCAGATTTTTGTTGCCTTTCATCAACATTAATTCGTGCAGCCGCGGTTTGGGCGGCGGCAGAAAAATACTATCGGGGTCATTGGGCAGGTTTTCGACCGAACCAAAAACACCAATTAATTTATCCACTTTATCGTAATAAGGTGCTACATCTTGGTAACTAATCGGCCAATCTTCGCCCAAACCATCAATACTTTTGCGCTTAAAATCGTCGGGACCAAAGCGCAGAGAAATACGCCCCCAGTGGTTGGTACGCCCGCCCGTCATGCGCGAACGGAACCACTTGAATTTGGTATCATCCTTTGTGGTATAGGGTTCGCCTTCCAGTTCCCATCCGCCATACGCTGCATCGAAATCACCGAAATAACGGGTTTTTGTAGCGGCACCTCGCCTAGGTGATTGGTAAGGCCATTTCAATTGGGTAATGTATTTAGGATCTGCTGGATCGTAATGCTGCCCAGCCTCTAGCACCAGTACGCGCGCGCCAGCCCGAGATAGCGTGTAGCCAGCCATGCCGCCACCTGCTCCGGAGCCTACAATGATGACATCGTAGGGTTTTGCGGGTTCTTTTAGTTGAAATTTATCCATATTGACTAGTTTTTTTTATTTGAGTGTGTGACAAAATCGGGGTATGATATTCTATATACGCAAACAAGAGATCTCAACAAAATTGTCGGGGTGACTGAAAAAGTCGCCCCGACAATATCCCAAATATAGTGCCCCCACGAACTTAAAGGTCTCAATAATGTCAAAACTTAGGTGCGAATATTCAACGATCTCCAAGTGGTACTTATCGAATATTGGCCTATTGTCGGGGCGACTTTTTCTGTCACCCCGACAATTTTGCACTAATCCATTGTTTGTGTAAATAAAATATCATAACCCGATTTTGTCACGCACTCTTTTTATTTTAATTCGTTGATGTTGAAGAGTACTTTTTTTACTCGGTATTTGGGGTTATCTCCAACTACTTTAATATTTAAAATTTAACGTTTAAAATTTAACATTTAAAAATATTAATGTTAAATATTAAATTATATATTTTAAATGTTTGATTTTCAATTATTTATAATGAAAAAATAGGCTATTTCGCCCCAACACCCGCACAAAAAATATCCCTTCTGCCCAATTTCCACTATCCACCACTACCGATGACTGCCCCGCCGAAAAAGTAGCAAATACCCGTTGCCCAAAGGTATTGTACACCTCAATTGGAATGCCTTCTTGTTCAAATACCGGCGATGCTATCGTGAAAGCACCTCGACTTGGATTAGGAAATATGGTTATACCCCATTGCCCCTGGCCCAAAGCCTCACCAATACCAGTTGTAACAAAGGTAATGGGTGCTGATGCCGCAGTACAACCATTTATATCGGTTACGATTACATAAAAATCGCCCGAAACTGTCGGTATAAAAGTACTAGCAGTTGCGCCAACAATAATACCAGTTGCCACACTAAACCACTGATAACCAATTGCCGCACTTGCTACCAATGCTTGACCAATCTGTTGTACCATAGGTGGTTGAGGCGGCACGATGGTCACTGTTACAGGGACGCGCGGACTCAAGCAGGGCTGGCGAATTTCCCAATCGTAAAAATAATAGTAAATAGCGGGATTCCCTGCGCTATTGCCAATGATAGATACCACACCATCTATTTGATAGGGATATGCAGCACCGGTTTGGTTGCGGAACAAATTATTGCCGCCTGCTACACCCAATTGTAAAGCCTCGCCAATAGGTACTTCAAAGTTCAAATTTACCCTGCTCTGACCCGCAGGAATATTAATTGTTGCTGATTGTAATACCGTGCCGTCGCCTTTGCGTAGTTGAATGGTGCGGTTGGCAGTAGTGTTGGCATTCACCCAAACCGATAATAATTGAAAAGGAGCAGCAGCATTAAAACTCAAATAATGATACGTATTTGCCGTAAAAAATCCGCCATTTCCGATACTATTGTTCAGCGCACCCACTTTTGAAGTACCCGTACCTTGGTCACTTTCGACATAATAAGTCGTTGTACTCGTTAGGGGTGGTGTTGTAAAATTGGGAGTATTGGCCAATGGCGTACCACCAGTAGGTACATTAAACCAGTGAATAGTGCCTGGTGCCGTAGCCAATAAATTGACTGCTGCTCCACTACAAGTCGTAACAGGTGGGCTTTGTGGACTTTGAGGAATAAGTATCGTAACAAAATTATCTTTTGTGACCGTATTCGTGCCAGCACAATTGGTGGCTGTTAATGCGATATTATAAGTTCCGCTGGCACTCCAAGTATGTGTTGGATTTTGCATTGTCGATTGTGTACCATCGCCAAAAGACCATAACCACGCCGTAGCACTACCCGTTAAATCGGTAAAACTAACCGTCCCACCGCAAGAATAGGTTGTGGTGGCTTTAAAATCGGGCTGTGGCACGGCAGGCGCAAGTTGGACATTGACCACTGTGGCTGCTGTGTTTTCACTTACCGACACGCCATTGATCGTTTGTGACACATAACCCGGTGCTGAAAAGGTCACATTGTACGTGCCTTTATAGATCGGTCGGTGGTAATTGCCCACCGGAAGCCCCGAAAGCACGTGGGAATTATCCATATCATGGTTATCTATTCGCACTTCGGCAATGATGGCTTTACCCGTACAAGCATCTGTTACAATGCCCCGAATGCCGTGCAGCGCCTCTTCCATATAATTCAGCCAAGAGCGGTAATTGTATGCCCAATTATCTTGCAGACTGGCCTCTGGCAGTAATTTGGTACTGGATAACTCGACCGTCAGTTCCCTACAATGGCGGAAATAATTCATATAATCTTGTCTCCCGCCGTTCACTTCGTACCAAGCATAGCCGTTGATAATCCCATTGGCCGATATATCAGTCAAGTAACCCGCAGGACTATGTGCAAAAGCCGTATCGGCATATTCATGCGATTCATTGATCCACCAATTAGCGTCCGCTGCATCGGTAGGCCACGTATCCCAAGGGTAATTGACCACTTCGGCACCGCCGTGAAAATTGGCGGCCATCACAAAACTCATCGTATCGGCAAAAGCCATAAATGCTTTGGTTTCAGGCTGATGGGCGTTGCCATCGGGGTGCGGGCCATCTTGTGGGTCGGGATAATTGCGGTTCAGATCGATATTATTGGCATTGGATCGGGTAGCACCATTGACTGAATTATTGCCTCCTCTGTACGCACCATCTGGATTGGCCAGTGGATTGATCCAAATTTCCATATTATCTACCAAATAAGTCACCCGACTATCGGTGCCATACCGCGAAAGCAGGTAATCGATATAATGGAGCATACCTACATAACCTGCTAATTCATCACCGTGCATACTGGAGGTGTATAAAAACTGCGGTTCGTTTTCACGGGTATTGATATTGTCTGAAATTTTGAGCACCAATAATTTACGTCCGCTGGGCAAAGTACCAATATTGACCAATTTGCAAAGCGTGGGATAGGTCGTTGCGAAACCCTCCATCAAGGCCACATAAGCATCATAAGTAGGATAGGAGTCCCAGTTATTGAGCAAGGCTTCTGGTTGGTCGGTCGTGTTGAGTTTGATGAGGGTATTAGGATTGGGCAATACTGTATAAGGGTATCCCAAGGCCAAAAAACGTTGAAATTCGTTGCGATTGGCAAAAGCCAATACCTTATTTTGTTGTATATTATCAATAGAAATAATTTTGGTAAGGGTAGCCACTTCCGCCCGATCTTTAATCTCGAAGGTGAAATACAATTCCCCTTTATCGCGGAACAATTGGCGGGTAGTACGCGCTTGTTTTTTGGTCAATGGCGTATCTCCCGTACTTTGAGCGATGCTGACATGAGCGATAAAAAAGGCTGCAAGAATGGCGAGTAATTTGTGCATGTATGGCGATGATATTATGAAGGGCAAATGTAGAAAAAAATGTTGTTGAAATTTTTTTAAAATTTGGTGATTATTGTTGAAACATTTACAAGAAAAGTATATATCTTTGTGCATCATAAAAACAATTATCATATATGAAAAATTTAATTGCCCCCCCCCCTATTTTGCCAAATTAATTTTGGCAAAAACACTTTTCGTACTCATACTTTTGAGTAGTCCAACCTTTGTACAATCTCAATTGCAAGAAGGTTTTTTGGATGTGTCTATCGTTGATTATGCTCAACATCCAGATCGATTTTATATTCGCACCTACATTCACTTCCTCACCACAGCGCAGTCGGGGAATTGGATATCCCCAACAGATGCATTGACCCAATCCAATGATATGCTAAACTTTGCAAATGCAGAATACAATAAGCATGGTATTATTTTTGTAGATGGAGGAAATCTGTCTTGCTCATTTACAACCCATAGTTTTGTAGAAAATAATGGCAATATCAGGGATATTGAGTTTTATCAAAAATATATCAATGATTTCCCTGGTAATAAAGGTCTCCATATTTTCGTTTATAGCAATACAGATGAACTTCCTAGTGGTGGCTTGGGATGGGCCTTTAGTGTACCAAGTAATGTATTACTTCTTTCGGGCGCGGAAAGCGGTGTTCCTATATCTCTAACACCAGTACTTATACACGAAATTGGGCACTGTTTGGGTTTAATACACTTAAATCAAATGTATATGGGTAATGCCTGTCCGAGCAATGTAGTTTGCTCTGTATCGCTACCGAGTCCTAAATGCTGTAATGATTTAGTAGAAGATACTCCAACCATAGGTGGACTAATAAATTGCGGTGTTGATCCATTTGCCGACAACTATATGGCAGAATCCATCGGATGGATATGCCGTACCTCTTTTACAGCAGGACAGGTATTACGCATGCGAGAATACCTTAAATCTTATACACTTAACCCTGAATTACAGGAAATTCAAGTGCTACCATCATCTAGCGCGGC
>JBEAVK010000158.1:0-34248 GCA_041160955.1 Bacteroidota bacterium | reverse complement strand
CCATAAAAAACATTAAAATCCACTTTTTCATTGATGCCATTCACCCGGCCTTCATCGCTGTGTTGCCAAAAATGCCAATTAGCATTGTCAGGGAGGGAAAGTTCGTTTACGTTGTAGTGAGCAATCCAAAGAATATAAGGTTTAAAATCGGGTTCATCGGCAAAATACCGTTTATAAAAATCGCGATTAGTATAGAGAATTGGTTTTACGCCGTAATGTCGTTCCAATATATCCATAAATGTCTTAGTGCCTTTCCGAATTTGTTCCTTCGACATACCATTGGACTCCTCCACATCCACAACTGGCGGTAGATCGCCAGAGCGGAGTTGCACCACACGCATAAAATTGACTGCTTGTAATTTTGGATTGACTTGGGGTAGATAAAAATGGTATGCGCCGCGGATTAATCCATTTTTTTTAGCATTTTCCCAATTGCTACCATATTGTTTATCGCTTTGCCACGACCCTTCCGTAGCCTTCATAAAAGCAAATGAAAAACGGATATCGCCCACTTTCATCGCTTTTACCCGTTGCCAGTCGATACGGCTCTGCCATTTGCTGACATCAATACCGTGGATTTTGTAGTTACCCGGAATCCGAATATCAAAATGCTTGTATTCCTTATAATGAATGGGGTACTCAAAAAGGGAGAACGTGTAATACCGCAAAGTAGGACTCAGCCAAAGCAATAAGGCAAACAATACTGATGCTACCATCAATAAACGTTTTTGCCGCCTGTTAAGCCACCGCTTTCCTGTTAAAGCCATACTTTATTCCCCTTTGAACGTTGGTTTTCTTTTTTGCAAAAATGCATCTACACCTTCTTTATAATCGGCAGTACTACCTGCTATTGTTTGTAAAACATCTTCAACGGCCAATTGATTTTCAAAAGTATTGGCGAAACTCGAATTTAACGCACGTTTGGTCAATCCGAGGCCACGTGTGGGCATTTGTGCCAAAGTAAAAGCAATTTTTTGGCTTTCCTCCACAAAGACCTCATCCGAGAAGGTTTTCCAGATCATACCCATCGCCGCTGCTTCTGTTGCCGTAATTTTATCCGACAACATCATTAAAGCCGTAGCACGTTGTAAACCCACCAAACGGGGCAACGTCCATGTGCCACCAGAATCGGGAATCAGGCCAATTTTGGAAAATGCCTGCGTAAAAGAAGCCGATGCGGTAGCCACTGTAATATCGCAAGCCAATGCTATATTGGCACCGGCACCGGCGGCTACGCCATTCACAGCGCAAACCACTGGTTTTTCGATGGTACGAATGAGTTGAACTAATGGATTGTACCCACTAGACAATATTTCAGTCAAACTTGGGCCATTGGGATCTACAATTTCGCCCAAATCTTGCCCTGCGCAAAATGCACGTCCGATAGCAGTGATATAAATAGCACGTACTTCCTGATCCGTGGCACAAGTCGATAATGCGGTGATTACTTCTTCGCGCATCGCTTGGTTCATGGAATTAAACACTTCTGGACGGTTAAATGTGATAAAACCGACGTTTTGCTTTATTTCAAAAATAATATGGCTCATAATAATGGATTAGGAATTTGCGAATAAGGCCGCAAAGGTATGATTTTGTTTGGTTTAGTCCATTACAATTTCTAAACGCTGTTGATTACCTTTGCGGCTACAATGTCAAGTTTTGAAAAAACAATAATCGGGAATAATACCCAAGAAGCCGCTGACTGGCTCATGTCGGGACATTGTGTGGCCATTCCCACCGAAACAGTTTACGGACTTGCGGCCAATGCCCTCGATCCGGCTGTAGTAGTACAGATTTTTGAAGTAAAGAACCGCCCCGCTTTTGATCCGTTAATTGTCCATTTGTCCGATATAGATCAAGTAGCAAAATATACAACGGAATTCCCCTTGCCCCTGCGTACTTTAGCAGAACGTTTTTGGCCAGGGCCATTGACCATTTTACTGCCTAAAAAGGAGATTATACCCGATTTGGTCACTTCCGGGTTGCCTCGTGTAGCCTTGCGCGTACCGGCGCATCCGCTCGCGCACGAGTTGTTACGCCATTTGCCATTCCCCTTAGCAGCACCGAGTGCCAACCCATTTGGGTATATTAGCCCAACCAGTGCCCAGCATGTGGCCGACCAGTTATCCGGCAAAATTCCATATATCCTCGATGGCGGGCCATGTGCTATTGGTGTTGAAAGTACTATTGTAGGTTGGGAAAATGAGAAAATAGTCGTTTACAGGTTAGGAGGCATGTCCATTGAAGATATTGAAAATGTGGCTGGATCGGTAGAAATAATGCTCAACCAGAGTAGTAACCCCGCCGCTCCGGGTATGCTAAAGTCGCATTACGCACCACGTAAGCCCTTGTATTTGGACAATTTAGAAGAAAACATGGAGCGATTTAGCAAACAGCGCATCGGTTTGCTCACATTGCAACCATATCCCGAACCCACCATAGCAAAGGCGCAAATCGCATTATCGCCAAATGGTTCACTGAAGGAGGCCGCGCAACAACTTTTTGCCGCGCTTCGCGCATTGGACAATACCGATATTGACCTTATTCTTGCTGAAACAATGCCAGATCAAGGTTTGGGCAGAGCCATCAATGATCGCCTACGCCGTGCCGCTGCTCCCGAAAATGACTAAAAAAGCAGCCCATATTGAAAAAGGGAAAGCAGGCGAACAACTTGCTGCGGAATATCTTACGGGTAAAGGATACCGTATAGTAGAGCAAAATTTCCGAGCAGGAAAGGGTGAAATCGACCTGATTGGATGGTGGGGCGATAAATTACTGGTGTTTTTTGAAGTAAAAACCCGAAACGACGATAGTTTTGGAGGGCCAGAAGCAGCCGTTACTGTAAAAAAACAAAAATTATTGATCAATACTGCGGGTGTTTATATGGAACAAATCGGCTACGATTGGGAAGTCCGCTTTGATGTTGTGGCAATTATCCTAAAAAAGAGTACTGTTGTAGAAATTAGGCACCACGAAGATGCCTTTTTTTGGTATTGAGTAACCAATAAACAACAATTTATCACTTTTATGAGCGGTTAATATTTACCGTAAGATACTAGTGCACAGTAGAATAAATCCACCCACATATTGCGCATTTATACCATTAATTACAAATAAGAATACAATGAGGAACCGTATACTTTAGTGTACGCAACGCTTTGTGTTCTAAAAAAAAGCGAAGCGTCCAATCTACGTCTTTGTGAACTTTGTGTGCTTTTGTGGTGGAAAAGCATGCTACACGTATAAATAAACTTATTTTACACTGTACTAGTACGCTGTAAATTAAGTTTTTTTATATTTTCAAGTCTCTATTTTCAGCATATTTGTAGCGGTTGACTGACCCAGAATGGGTCAAATGTTTATAGCAAAATCGCGGTTTCAATACGCGTGCGACCCTGTCGGGGTCGAATGTCATATAGCCACATTGCTCTATAAACATTTGACCCATTCTGGGTCGGCTACACCTTCAAAACATAAAAAAATTAATTTACGATGTGCTAGAAAGCGCCCAAGAAACAAGCGATTTATTTTAAATCATTCTTTATAGCATAACCGTTTGGCTTAATGTCCAAAATAGGCAAGTTTTTTTGCTTTAAATAGCCATCTATGTACTACATTTGCGGCTCAAATATTAATTCACAAAAAAATAATAGCCTGTAACCAATGAGTAAAGTTACTGTAGTAGGCGCCGGAAACGTAGGCGCAACTTGTGCCAATGTACTGGCACACTCGGATGTTTTTAACGAAGTGGTATTGATCGATATCGCCGGAGATTTAGCCAAAGGAAAGGCATTGGATATTTGGCAACAAGCACCCATTGACGGATATTCTACACGCATGACAGGCGGTTCCGATTACGCCCTCACCGCTGGTTCTGATATTGTGATTATTACGGCAGGTGTACCCCGCAAACCGGGTATGAGCCGCGATGACCTTATCTCAACTAATGCTAAAATTGTTGTTTCTGTAACAAAAAGCATTTTGCAGCACACCAAAAACCCTATTATTATTGTTGTTTCTAATCCATTGGATGTAATGACTTATGCGGCTTGGAAGGCTTCTGGCCTAAGCGAGAAGCGCGTATTTGGTATGGCAGGTGTATTGGACACAGCACGTTACCGCGCGTTTTTAGCCGAAGAAATTGGTTGTTCTCCAAAAGATATTGCCGCGATTTTGATGGGTGGACACGGTGATACAATGGTGCCACTACCACGTTACACCACGGTAAGTGGTATTCCAGTGACGGAATTGGTGAAAAAGGAAAAATTGGATGCCATCATTGAACGTACTAAATTTGGCGGTGGCGAATTAGTCAATCTTATGGGTACTTCTGCTTGGTATGCGCCGGGCGCAGCAGCAGCTCAAATGGCTATTTCCATTCAAAGGGACGAAAATCGCATTTTCCCTTGCTGTATCCGCCTCAAAGGTGAATACAAAATCAAGGATATTTTTGTAGGTACTCCCGTGAAACTGAACAAAAAAGGGATTGGAGAAGTCATCAAATTACGCTTGAAAAAAGATGAATTAGACCTACTACATGGCTCTGCCAATGCAGTAAAAGAAATTATGGATGCCCTCGATGGCATGGGGGTATTGTAGTAAATTGTGGTTGGATAAAAATTGATTGATCTTTAAAAATCTGTATCTCATTTTTTTAAAGCAGAGATTATGTGATTTTATTTTTATCCAACCACTTTTCACCAATATTATAAATAAAAATGTCTTTAAATACTAATAACACTATCCCTTTTTGGGCCAATTTCCCTACTTCCACAGGATCTACATTATCTGAAATGGCTGACCAACAGCCTGTTTTACTCGTTTTTTTACGCCATTTTGGATGCTCTTTTTGCAGAGAAGCAATTTCCGATATTTCAAAAAGAAAAAAGGATCTCGACAAAGAAGGTATTATCGTAGTTATGGTGCACATGGCTAACGACGAGAAAACGGCTATTTCCTTCTTTAAAAAATATAAATTATGGCCTATTACTCATATCCTCGATCCTGAAAAGCAATTTTATACGGCTTTTGGATTAGGTCGTGGCACTCCGCAACAATTATTTGGGCTGATGAATTGGATTCGCGGTTTTCAAGCCGGAGTGGTAGAAGGACATGGGTTTGCATATCACGGCGAAGAAATGGGTGATGGTTTTCAGATGCCTGGCGTATTTATGCTCTATAAAGGTAAAATAGAATCGTCTTTTATTCATCAAAATGCTTGGGATCGGCCTGATTATGAGCAAATTGTGAATAACTGTATCCGATAGGCTCTTTTCACGACATTTCTAATACTTAATTGGCACTAATCGCATTCTTTGTACCACTCAAAAAATTGACTAAAGGAGATTCCGACATACGACCACTTAGAAATAAGACTTGAAGGTACTTTTCGGTCATCTCTTTTTCGGAATTTATTAATTTGAGTTGACGACGTATTTGAAATTCGTTGTTCAATAGTACAGTTTGTATGCCATCTTTATCGGCTGCGGCCACTTCTTTTAGATTGTACCGCTCCCCTGCCTTTTGGATTTGGGACAATACCGTACTGTGCAAAGTTTGAGCATTAAAAAATTGCAATTTAGATTTTTGTATCGCCTCCCTTAATTGCACCTGTAAGGTTTGCAGGTCTTGCTCTGCGGCATATTGCTCTATACGCAAAAGTGTTCTACGCGCATTTCTGGAGCCATTATAAGGTATATTAAAACCCGCTCCTATCGAATAATCATTGCGAAATGGCTCTCCCGGGCGGTTCATATAGCGCAGTTGAAAAAAATCTAAAATTTGAGTACCACGTGCTTTTTCTAGTTCAGATTCAGCGTTGATACGCGCTATTTTGGCCATTTCCTCTTGGCCAGAAGGATGAGACACCGTATCTGCAAGCATTAATATTTGGGACATTTGCGACAAACTGACCCAACCCAGTGTGTCCACCTCGCTATTGGGTGCATTTGAAAAAAGCACACTTTTGGCCGATACAACAAGTTTGTTTTCCCTGATCCTTAATTCCAACTCATCGCGATCAAATTCCGCTTTCATCAAGGCTTCTGGGTCGGTATCGACTGCATAAATGGCCATATTTTCTAGCAATTTTATTTTATCCAAATAAACCAGTAGTAGTGCCTCTTGCAAGGGAATTTCCTTTGCAAGAGCATAATAATCAACCAATTGCAGGTACCGATCATATAATGCGTAATGTAGTCGTTCCAGTTTATTGGCCTCTACTACCGCAATCTCGGAGGCTTGCATTTTGCGGAAAGCAGACTGTTCTTTTAGACCATTTACACTGATCCTCGTTTGGTAATCCTGCTGATAAATATCGGAACGCCGTGTTTGAGTACGAAGGCTAATTTGATCTAAAAACGGTAGTTTTGCGTTTATTTGCCGTTGAAAATCCGCATTATTTTGTGCGGCCACTACTTCGGCATCTTTGAAGGCCAAGGCCAAAACCTGCTCTGGTTTAATACGGTTTTGCGCATTTAAAAAACCTAAACAAGCGGCCATTAATACTACCGCAAGAACGGACAATCTCCCCGAAACCAAAATGCCATTTTGCCCCAAATAAATCCTCAATTGCAACATGGTTTATTTTTTTTCGGTAAACATTGATTGAAATGGATTCAAAGCCTGATCCGGCCATTGCAACAAAACCTTTTCTTTTTGCAAAAAATGGTTATTGTTCGGAATCTCGATCAACACTTCACGCCCATAAGTACGCAATTCCGGGATTTTCCGCAGTCGTTCGGGTATTTCAATAATTCGATGCCCGAGTCCCGAAATTACACCCATAGATTGTTCCGAAGGATGCAAACTGGAAATAACCTTTAATGAATCGCCAATATTTATTTTGAGGGAAAGGCTTTCGTGTATATAACCGACCACCATATTAGGATTTTGCTCATAAAATGATATTAATGTCGTAAAATCGGCGATATTTTCCCCTTCTTTGCAATGAATATTACCGATCAATCCATCCGAGGGTGCATAAATAGAAAGACGGCCTTGCTCCTTTTTGTACAAGTTTACCTCATTTTTCAAACGGCCAATTTCTGTTTCCTTTGGCTTTCCGGCCAACTGTATTTCTTGGTTTAAAGTCGCTAATTCTTTATCAAAGGGCTCTGTCACCAATCTTATTTCTTCGCGCAATGCATTAATTTTTGCTTGGGCTGGGCTATTTTTAAGGCCGCTTGTGTCGCCCGGTTGCACCGTTTGCAGACCATTGATTAGGCGCTTATTCATGGCCAATTCCGATTCTAGGATTCGGATATTTGATTGCAAATTTCCTACTTTTTCGGATTTTTCGGATCTAATTTGCTCCATACGTGCACGTAATTCCGCCACACGCCAAGTATTACTCGACTCTAATTGGACGATATTGGACGAGAGTTCGTTCATTTTAAAATCCAAGGCAATCCGACTAACTTCCAACAAGAGTGTACCTTTGGTTACAAATTGCCCGGGTTTTACATGGATTTTATGCACCACTAATGGGTGATCGAGATTGATACTTGTCTCTTTGTTTTCGGCAAAGCCATAAAAAGTGGCCGTACTCCGGCTGATAGACTTAAAAATACCCCATAATCCCCAGCACATGAACGGAATAGCGATATATAAAAGGTTAATGCGTCGCAACATTGGCGTAACAGAAAAAATTAGTCGTATAAGTTAATATAGGTGTCATCAAAATTGAGGCGGATATTTTTTATGCCCTCAATAGCATTCAACTTTTGTGTTAGTTCAAAGCCATCCATTTCTGCATTTAAACGCAATTCATAAGTGTATTCAATCCCTTCACCCTCGCCCTTATCGGATAATATTCGATAACGTTTGAGTACAAATTTTTGCGAAAACTGCGCAATTACTTGCTGTGCAGCAGTTCGTTTTTCGGCGGCACTAGGTAGTTCCAAGCGCAATTGTCCACGTAAATTATTCCGACGGCTAAAGGGAGTCAATCGCAAGAAAAAGGCAATCAGGCAAAACGCAAAAGTTCCAATAATAGCATTGACAAAACTATATACCCCACAGGCAATACCCACAGCCATGGCCGCAAAAATAAACGAAATATTGCGCGGACTAATCATCTGCGTCCGAAAACGCAAAATGGCTAAAGCACCAAATATCCCGAAACCACGCGCAGGACTGTCTCCAATAGACTGCATAATAGTGGTGGTTACAATAGACATTAGTATCAATGCTTGTAAAAAATGATCGGGCGTTATAACATCGCGCGATACTTTTTCGTAGGTAAAAACAACTAGTGATGACAGCAAAAACGACAATAAAACCGAGAAGCCAATCAGATATATGGATTGATTATCAAGGCTGGATACGGATGTAAATATCTCCATGCAAAAAGTTCAAGTGAGTAGTGTACGCGCTGGTGTACTTTATTAGGTTAGGTGTAATAAAATTCTTGACGGCAAAACATTAATCATGTTAATATGCCGCAAAGTTGGTTCATTTAATTGAATTATGGCCAAGTTATTTGATTTAGTTTCAATTTTGACTAATTCTGTCTTTAGTTTTACTTTTATAATCTTATGCCAAATTAGCAAAAGATACGCCATAGTGATCTGTGAACAAGTTTTGGGCAATGCCGATTCATTATATCCTATTCATTTTTCTGCCGTATATTTGCACCATGAATCTTCGTAATATCCTCGAACAAAGTGGCGTAACACTTATTGCAGTATCCAAGACCTACTCTTCAGAAAGGCTTTTGGAAGAGTACAACAAAGGGCAACGTATTTTTGGCGAAAATAAAGTACAAGAAATTACAGCCAAATATGAAGTATTGCCCAAGGATATCCAATGGCATTTTATTGGGCATTTACAACGCAATAAAGTAAAATTCATTGCCTCCTTTATTGATACTATTCATTCTATCGACAGTTTGGAATTATTGCAGGAGATTCATAAGCAAGCAGAAAAAAGTGGTCGTATTGTCAAATGTTTGTTACAGTTCCATATTGCGCAAGAAGAAACAAAATTTGGGTTTTCAAAGGAAGAGGGCATGGTATTGTTAGCGCAAACCGATTGGAATGCCCTTACATCTGTTCAAATCTGTGGGGTAATGGGCATGGCAACATTTTCGGAGGACAAAACGTTAGTGCGTGAGGAGTTCAAACAACTAAAAGGTATTTTTGAGCAACTAAAAGCATCTTTTTTTTCTAATAGTCCCCATTTCAAAGAAATATCCATGGGTATGTCCGGCGATTGGGAAATTGCCGTAGAAGAAGGTGCTACGCTAGTCCGTATTGGTAGCCTGATCTTTGGCAACAGATAAGGCACTTGAATACAATAATTTTTCACCATTTATATCATCATTTATGCGTTATTTTACTACGATTTTCCTTTTTTCTATACTCTTTTGCCTTGGTTGTGATAAACCCGAGGCTATTCCATCTTATATCAGGATGGAACCTTTTGTTGTGAATGCAACTGGCGGTAACGGTTGGCACGAAATCACCGAAGGTTGGATTTATGTCAACAATGAACTCATAGGAGGATTTACGTTGCCTGCCGAAATCCCTATTTTGGCAGAAGGACAGGCCGAAGTTCAGATTTTTCCGGGTGTAAAAGTAAATGGCTTAACAAGTTCGCCAGGCGTTTATCCCATGATGAAGCGGTATATTGTATCTGTTCTGCTAAAACCAGGTGAAACCGTAACTGTAAGCCCAACCACCGAGTATGAACCTAGTATCACCTTTGCCTGGCCAGAAGATAAAACCACCTTTGATGGCGCGACAACGGTGGTCTATGAAAACCGAGACTTTGATGAAAGCACAACATACAGTATTACGCCGACGGGTGGTTTTCAAGGTAAAGGTTTGCTGATGGAAGTCGATACCGCTCATGGCTTTATCGAAATTGCTTCAGAGCAAATTGCATTGCCCAATACTGGCGATCGCAATGTATGGCTCGAAATGCACCACAAAAACGATATTCAATTTTCTATCCAAATCGTAGGAGTGGGTCAGGATGGTTTTGAGCAAGGTATTCCGCTCTACCTCTTCAACCCCACTAAAGACGAAAAATGGAATAAAATATATTTTAATTTAACGGATTATTTGCCAACCCTAGTAAGACCTACATACCGATTATTCTTTAGGGTTCCGCTGCCGATTGATAATGCCACAGGCCAATATTCAGCGTTAAAAGGCAAGGTTATGTTGGATAATATTAGGCTACTTCATTTTTAAACCTGATGCTATGGGCGAATAGCCGTAGGCTCGGATCATGCTACAACATGATCCGAGCCTAATGGCTATTAGTAAGAATATAAAATTGTTAACAAAGGCGGAGCCAGTTCGCATAGAAGATTTTTTTATTTACCCAAGTTCTTTTTCTAATCGCTGAAAATCCATTTCCATTTGCTGCTTTACACTTTCTAATGCTTTTTGGAATGCTTCCAATTTGGTAGCACGTGGCAAATCTGGCAAACGATAACCATAATACAAACCTGCATACTTTTTGGCACTTGCAATGCCCCAATAACGCCTAACCGGATTAGAGTATTGATCTCGCACGACTACTTCAATTTCAATAGAAGCCCTACAGGTATAAATAGGTACACCCATCAGTGTAGCTGTACCAAGCGTACACCCGTGTATTAAAGCCCACCCACCTCCAACATTTGGGATTTCTAATGCTGTTACTTTGCAAGAAATATACCCCGTTACTTTTCCTGTATTTTTAGTCATGTTTCTTTCAACGTCCCTTGCAAAGAAGACCAGTAATTCGTTGGCATTAGCATCCTGCACATAAGAGGTTCGAATACCGTGGGTTTCGGAAGAGTCTAATACGGGAGGCAATAAAATAGGTTGGCGCACATCACGGTCAATGGAGGTATTCACGGTTACTAAAAAAGGATTGGTTGCAGTTGGATAAACATCAAAAACAGGGATCAATCGAGGTAGTTTTTGGGTGAATTCACCTTTAGGTTGTAAGTCACTCACCGATATAGACGATTTACAACAACTCACTAAAAATGAACAGGTACAGAGCAAGCAATGGATAAAAAAGATGTTTTTCATAGCGTAATAATTTGTGTGTGATTTGATACTGCAAAGTTCTGACATTATTAAACTAGGGGGGCATGAAGTAGTTTTTTGTCAAAGTGAATTAGTTCACTTTTAGTTTTTTTGTTAAAAAATTTGACAGATAGAAAATATCCGTTACTTTTGTAGCGTTATACGTTTTTTAATAGTTCCTCTACTATACTAAGTTCTCCGGAAGGGCGGTTTTATGCACTTTGGTCTTCACTTAGTACGGTGTATTTATTTGCTCACTCCGGAACTAACGTCAGATCTCGTGAATTGCCACTACTCTTCTCGTATATTCACGAATCTATATATTTACATTGAATACTCAATTCGCATTTTACTTGCAAAAACATAGCGTTATGAACATGAAGTTTCGTACGATGTGCATCGCTTTGCTTACCGCAACGCTGTCCATCTCCTTATCTGCCCAAACCACGGATGAATATTTGCGCCGTGCTGATACGCAATTTGACCTTTATGCGTACAATACAGCCCTTAATTCTTATAACGAAGTCCTCAAATCCGACCCCAATAATGCTTATGCATTGGGTCGTAAAGGCGACTGTTATTTCCAACTCAACCGACCCAACGAGTCTTTGCCATTTTACGACCGCGCAATGACACTTGGTCGTGTCGATCCTGAAATATCGTTCCGTTATGCACAAGCCTTGATGCAAACTGGCGATTATATCGGCGCAAAACGTTGGTTTAATTTCTATGCAGATGCCAATCCTGCTACAGGAAAGCATTATGCGGCGATGTGCGATTATGCCACTACCGCCTCACAACGCGCTGGTGCTTTTACGGCTAAAAATGAATTGATCAATACGCCCAATGCTGATTATTCGCCCGCTTTCTTTGGTGATTGGGTCATTTATAGTTCTGCCCGACACGATATTACCCGTAAATCGCCTAAAAATGAAGGCGGTGCTGGCACCAATGAACTCTTCATTACCCGCCGCAGCCTTAGCGATGGCATGTTGGAAAGACCTAATTTCTTGGTTGCCGACCTCCAAAAAAGCACTTATTTTAACGAAGGGCCTGTGGCTTATTCTGGTGCAGGCAATAAAGTTGCCTTTTGTCATAATAAATTTATTGACGGTACCCGTCAAATTGCCGCAAAAGGTATCGAAATGAGCCTTTATTTAGCCGACGTAAATAATGACGGCAAATGGATCAGCCCAAAGCCATTCCAATTCAATAGTTCCGATTACGCCATTGGTTTTCCTTGGTTATCGGAAGACGGAAATACCGTTTATTTTGCCTCCAATATGCCGGGCGGATTAGGTGGATGGGATTTGTATTCCTCTACTTATAGCGCAACAACCAGCATGTGGAGTTCGCCACGTAACCTAGGCGCAACCGTCAATACAGCAGGCAATGAAATATCGCCATTTATTGATGGTAATGACATTTATTTCGCCTCCGATTGGCACAATGGCCTGGGCGGTTTAGATGTGTTCCGCGCTGATTTTGTCAATAGTTATGCCACTAATATCGTAAACTTAGGCCCCGGTGTAAATTCACCCCGCGATGATTACGGTTTTATATACGATGCTAAATCAAATACTGGGTATTTTACCAGCAATCGCAGCGACAGCAAAGGCAACGAAGATATTTATCGCTTAGGAAAAGCACGCGAAGAATTTTCTATCACTGTTCGCGATCAATTTCAGCAATTAGTACCCAATGCAGAAATTGATTTTTCTAGTTGTGGTGCAGGTATTATGCGTACCGATGAGCAAGGCCGCTACGAATTTGCTACCTCAAAAGGGCAAGCCAATTGTACGGTTACTGTACGCAAATCGGGTTATCCTTCTAGTACGGTGCAAATCAGTTCTGCGGGTGAGCACGATATCGCAGTGGTTTTGGGTACGAACAACGGTATTTCGCCAGTAACCAGTTCATCCTCAGCACTGACTGAAGCACTTGGCACAGTTGTAGAACATGAAACGAAAGAACCCATCTATTCCGCAAAAGTATCTGCATTGCCTTGGCCTTCTGGTAGCCCAATAGAAGCATATACCAATTATAATGGTCAATATACTTTGAACTTAGAAGCAGGAAAAGCCTATACCCTTCAACTTGCTCGCGAAGGATATACCGATGTGACGACCAATATTTTCTCTGGTGCTGCCGGATCGCAAACGACGATCAATCAGGTGAGTATGAATAAAAAAACGGTTCGCGAAGTGACTATCGTTGATATGGAACAAGCCAAACAACGTGGTAATGCAACCAAGGTGGATATTATACGCCCACAAGAATCGTCTAATCAAAGCCAAGGTTATAGCCCGCCGATCTTCACACCCGGTGATTTGGTTACTACAAATACGAATATCGGTAATAAGGGTAATAACTCGAATACCGCTTTGCCATCCTTGCCCAATACGACTACCTCCACCACCGCTTTACCCAACAGGTCTTTGGTCAATGGTTATGCTATCCAACTGGCGGCAACACCACTTGGCGCAAAAGAGCCAGATATGACTAAATTTGAGTCATTGACAGAATATGGTAAAATTTATGCTACGCAAGAAGGTAAATTAAGCAAAGTACGCTTGGGTGTATTTACCAACCGCAACGATGCCGTAGAGGCACTAAAGAAAGCAAAATCCATTAAAAAAGATGCCTTTATTGTGGATGAACGCGATATTGATGCCTCAATGGCGGTCAATTCTACCGCAAATAATGATGGCATTTCTATGATTTCGGATAGAAAAAACCCCGGTAGTAAAAACATAACACCAGCACCAGTTGTACCCGCTTTGCCTGTAACTCAATTTGCAGTACAGATAAAAACTGCAACTGCCGATGAGCCTATAGTGATGAACGATTACGCTGAATTGGCTGCTTATGGCAACCTCTATGTACGTCCCGATAATGGCGTTATGCGTATCCGTGTCGGCGTATGGTCGGTACAGGCAGATGCAGAAATGGCACAAGCACTTATTATGGCACAGGGTTTTAGTAATGCGGTAGTGGTGGTAGAGAAATTAGGTACTGATTTGCCCCCTGCTTCAAAACCACAAATTACGCCAGCACCTACAGTTCCTGTAATGCCCGAATTGATTCAGGAAACAAGTGGTAGCAAAGGAGCGGGCACTGCACCAAAAACGAATACGCCTGCACCTACAGCAAGCGCACCAACTAGCGGAGTACCAGCGTTTACACCTGTCAATAATCAAGGGGCATTACCCGATCTGTTTGCAGCACCTGTAGCGCATTCTACACAAAAGAAGGATAATAATATGCTTGCTATCAATGATGCTCCAAATACAAAGTATATGGTACGTATCTGTTCCCTTACAGGCGACGCATCTAAATTTGATGTTAAAAAAGCAGAAAAGGCTGGCGGTCGTGTAGATGCACGCCAAAGTGAATCAGGGGCGATTATTATGCTTTTGACCAATTTGGCTGATTTATCATCAGCAACCATTGCACGCGATCGCTTAATTGCTTCGGGTTTCAAAGATGCCTTTTTGGTAAAAGAATTGAATAATGATGGCGTACTTAGAAAGGCTAGTGAATAAAATCAACTAGGCTTTTTTGTGCATATCCAATTGCCCATTTTTAGTCAGATAAGCCTCTTTTTGCAAGTCATAATAGTTTTATGGCGTAAAAAAGGTTAATTATGGCTAAAAATGGGCTTTTTTGTGCTTAGAACATAAAAATATTACAAACTATTGTAACTATTCAGCCGCCGCCCAAATTCCCATCGGGAATGTATGTTCTTTTGTGCGTTTTTTACATAAAATCCCTACGGGATTCGGGTAATTCCCCCTATTCAGCCTATAAACATACATTCCCTACGGGAATTTTTTGGAGGCTATATAGTTGCAAACTATTTTAATATTAAAATCAAGATACAATGTCGCCAGTAGAACTCTTTGCCGCCCTCCTTGGTGCGATCAGCGTATGGTTGGTTGTACAGCGTAATGTATGGGCTTTTCCTATTGGTATCGTTATGGTAGTGCTGTATGCTTGGATTTTTTATGAAGCCAAACTCTATTCCGATATGTTACTGCAAGTTTTTTTTGTATTCATGCAGGTGCAAGGATGGATACATTGGAGCCGTAGCAACAAAGCCTCTGATGATAAAATTGTGGTGCGTACATTTACGCCAGTACATTGGTTATGGGTGCTAGCCGTACAAGTTTTGGGTACATTAGCGCTGGGTTATACCATGCACCAATTTACAGATGCTGCCATGCCTTGGCCCGATGCATTTGCTGCCGTGATGAGTATATCGGCACAATGGTGGATGAACAAACGTTTTCTCCAAAACTGGATACTTTGGATTGCCGTGGATTTTCTGTACTTGTTTATTTATTTTACAAAAGGGCTTTACGCCACTACGGTGTTGTATTTTGTATTTTTATTAATGGCGGTGGCTGGCTATTTCGAATGGAAAAGGAAGACAAATTTTGGCGCGTAAAGGCGCGTTTACTGGCACTTGATTCTATCTTAACAAAAAGAGAAATATAAGATAACCCTGTGCCGAATAAGCCGTCTGCCGAAAAAACTATACACTGAAAAAATAATTAGTATCTGAAAGGTTTCGGAGGCTTATTGAATTGCTATATAACAGATAAGTATTTACAAAATGTGGTCAATTTTTATCAGGACTTTTATCAGCAGGTTTTACAAAGTGCCAAAGTAGAAATAAGGGGTACTATCAATTTACACAAATCTTGGAAAAATGACACCTTCCAATTTTGCAGCCACACCCTCCAGTATCAATGTATTCACCTCCGTTGGGCTCCGTTGTGTGGTATCAATCACCAAATCGAAATTGTGTAAATTAGCACAATCTGCACCATATTTTGTGAGAAATCGTGCGTTTTCGCTTGCTTTTCGGGCGCGAATCTTCGTAACGGCCTCCTCAATATCGGTATATTGTTCGCTATTACGTTTGGGGTCGTTCATAATACGCTCAGCGGCCACATAGGTATCCACTTTCAAATACACTTTAAACGACAAAGGGATAAAAAACCATGCCAAGCGGCTATCCACCACATATCCAGCAGGATCTTGGTTCAGACTAACAAATACGCCATCAATACGCTCATCAATAGACGGATCGGTATCTGCGCGGCGGTTCATTTCCAGCGTATCCATGCCCATTTCGGCAGCCAATTTTCGTTGAATTTGCCCCGTTGACATATATGCATAGCCAGTTTTTTCGCAAAGGAGCGCCGAAACTGCACTTTTGCCACTCCCCAAGTCACCTGTTAGTGTTATTTTATTCATGGATCAATATAATTCGATAGGCATTATGATGTACTAAATACACATCATATTCCTCATTTTCGATGCCTAATCAGTAAGGAACAGCGCGGTCTCATTTTTAAAATGGAGCGCAAAGGTAAAACTAGGAACGAGAAAATAATAACTTACCACTTTTGGCTGATTCATTTTCGCTCATACTACACATCTTTTTCTTTAAATAGCACCACTATTCGCACAAAAAGATACTTGTCTGAGCAAAAATGCACCTACCCAAAAGTAGCAAGTTATTGTTTTCACGTTCCTAATCAACTATTTTTGCGCCAAAATTTTAGCAGGTAATGAAAAACAAACATTTGGTAGGATTGTTTTTGGGTATTTTACTCTTTGGTGTCTTGGGGCGATACTGCGATTTTAGATGCGGTACAAAACTAGATGCCGTGTTGTTCAAAAAGCCATTAGCAGAGTTAGACAAAATATACATTTACGACAATGATACGCTTGTTACAAGCCGTGCTGCCGAATTATGGCTAATGACCCGTAGGGATGAAACCGTAGTAGTGCAGGATTCATTGATCTTGCGTTTGTTGAATGCGATACAACAGATTGAAACAACTCAACTGCTGCACTCTACTCGGCCCGATACGCTTGGTCTTTTGCCCGAACAGCGATTAACCGTTGTATGCAGTTCTAGTCAATGGCAAGATCAAGTATTTTTTTTGGGTAGGGAAATTGTACAAAATAATCTACCATTTACGTGGTTAGCGCTACCCAATCATGCCCAATATTACCTGATAAAAGGGCATTTGAGAAAAGCGTTTTTTGTGAATTTCGACCAATTAACACCACCGCTTCCAATGCAAATTGATACGGCAAATATGGCAGGTTTAGCATTTTTTTACCAATCAGATACCCTCTTTAATCTGTTTTGTGACCCTAAACTTAATTATTGGTCTAATACCAGCGATATCCAACGCGATACTTCATTGCCCCGTAAATTAGAAAATTGGAAAATACGCTGGGAAGCCATTGCTGATGAAGCCAAAATTGCTGATTATTTTGATAAAAGAAGCGCGCCTGAAACTTTTTGCGGAGAAATACGGTTTAGATACCAGCAAACGACCAATACCTCCGTTAATTACAGGTTATTTTTCATTCAGCAACCGGTTTTACCTGACGATCCCGAAAAAAGACGCTATTTTCGCAACTTCAAACCGCAGTACCTTTTTGAATCCGATCTCCAACCGGGTTTGTACTTTGCCATAAAGGATACCTCTGTTATCCATTCATTAAAACATTTATGATTCATTTATTAATCCAAATTTATGCCCAAAACTAAAAAAAACAGTAGAAAACTCTCCGCTTCGGAACTCAAATCCGCAGTACTTAAATATTTACTTGCCCATCCCAAAAAACAATTCTCTGCCCGGCAACTTGCCGGATTACTTAAAATTGACAATAATAAGGACTCCGTTGAGTATGCATTGCGCCAATTGGAGCAAATAGATGCTGTGACCGAGTCTAAAGATGGCGGAAAATTTGGCGCCAGTTACGCCGATCCCCAAAAATATAATTTTGAGCATACCAACGATGCCTCCGAAGACGAAGACGATGGTATGCCAACCGAAGCACCAGAACGGCCGCTCTCTAAATATGCACACCGACAGGCGGATAAAAGCCTGCGTAATGCCTTGCGCAAAAGCGGCGAAGGCCAACCAATGACAACACAAACAATCCCCGAAATTTTGAACAATAAACCAGAAAAAGAAAAAAGAAATACGGATAAATCACGCCGTAGTACGGGTCTCAAGCAATACGAAGGCAGGGTCGATATGACCAAAACAGGTGCAGCGTATATCGTAAATGACACGATTCAGTCCGATATTTATGTTTCCCAGCGCAATGTACATGGTGCACTCCATGGCGATATTGTGATCGTGGAAGTTTATCCGCCGCGCCCACAACGTCGCCGAAGCGATGAACCTCGAAAACCAGAAGGCGAGGTGATCAAAATCATCAAACGGGCCAATGAATTTTTTATCGGTACCCTACGCAAAAGCCATAAGTACTGCATTCTGATACCCGATAACCCCAATATGCCCGTAGATGTACTTGTCCCGCTCGACCAAGCAGGGGAAGCACGCGATGGAGATAAAGTAGTGGTGCGTATTACCGATTGGCAGGAAGGGCGCCGTAATGTACCTGTGGGTAAAGTAACCCAAGTATTGGGCGCAGCAGGAGGACACGAGTTTGAAATGAAAAAAATCCTGATTAATGCAGGTTTTGAACTCACCCACTCTGAAGAAGCAATGGAAGAGGCTGCTGGTATTCCAGACAACATATCACCGCAAGAAATTGAACGTCGCCGCGATTTTAGAGATGTACTTACGTTTACCATTGATCCAGAAGATGCAAAAGACTTCGATGATGCCTTGAGTTATCGCGTTTTGGAAAATGGCAATATTGAAATAGGGGTGCATATCGCAGATGTAACCCATTACCTCAAACCCGATTCTTCGCTCGACCGCGAGGCGTACAAACGCAGTACATCGGTGTATTTGGTGGATCGATGTTTGCCTATGTTGCCCGAAAAACTTTCCAATAACCTTTGTTCGTTGGTGCCTATGCAAGATCGCCTGACCTTTTCGGCGGTTTTTGAATTTGATGCAAAAGATAAAATTGTAAAGCGTTGGTTTGGCAAAACAGTGATCCATTCGGCTAAACGTTTTTCTTACGAGGAAGCGCAAACGATTATTGAAAATAAACCTGCTGATGAACTGCGCAATTCGGAATTATTTCCAGCACTGGAAACGGCGATTGGTGTAATGCTCCGTTTATCGCGCAAAATGCGTAAAGAACGCGAAAACGATGGTGCATTAAGTTTTGAGACAGAGGAAGTACGTTTCCGCCTCGATGATAATGGGGTGCCGCTCGAAGCCTACGTGAAAGAACGCAAGGAAGCACACATGCTCATCGAAGATTTTATGCTTTTGGCCAATAAAGAAGTGGCACTTTATATTGATAGTTTGGGGCGTGAAAAGAAGGCTGTACCGTTTGTCTATCGCGTACACGATTTGCCGGATATGGAGCGGATCCAAGAATTTGCAAGGTTTGCAGCCGAATTGGGTAGTCCTATGAATGTAGATACGCCGCGCCATATTGCGCAGTCGTTCAATGCGCTTTCCAAGGCCGCCCGTACCAACGAAACCTTGAAATTACTTGAACCTATGGCGATTAGAACGATGGCAAAAGCCATTTATACCACCGAAAATATTGGTCACTATGGCTTAGGTTTCTCGCATTATACCCATTTTACTTCGCCCATTCGCCGATATTCAGATGTTTTGTCGCATCGAATACTAGAAGCGAACCTCAACGGACGTAATGAACGTATGGATAAGTCGAAATTGGAGGAAAAATGTAAGCATATCAGTAACCAAGAGCGAAAAGCAGCCGAGGCGGAGCGCGAAAGTGTTAAATTCAAACAAACCGAATTGATGAGTAAGCATATCGGTGAGGTATTTGAGGGTCGTATTTCGGGTATGATTGAAAAGGGCTTTTTTGTGCAAGTTGATGGCTCTCAGGCAGAAGGTCTTGTGGAGTTTCGTTATTTGATGGATACTTATATTATTGATGGAAGTAAAATGCGTGCGCATGGCAGACACCACGGACATGTATTTAAAATGGGAGATCGGATAAAAATTCGTATCCTTGCGGCGGATATGCAACGCCGTCAGATTGAAATGGAACTGGCGGATTAAGTATCTGTGCACAGTATTAAATAGTATAATGTCCAATCAGCAACAAAATAGTTTCCGGATTCCAGCCCTTGATGGTGTTCGCGGTATAGCAACCCTCACTGTTTTGGTTGGGCATTTTATGTTTTACGATGTCTATCACGAGCAATGGTGGTGGGCATTAGCGCATGGTGGATGGCTGGGAGTTGACCTGTTTTTTGTCCTTTCTGGCTTTTTGATAACGGGTATATTATTGCACAAAAAAGGGAATAGTAACTACTTTAGTGATTTTTACCGCCGCCGCGTATTGCGTATTTTACCGTTGTATTATTTTGCCATTATACTATCGTTTATCGCCATTGTATTTATTGATCGCGAGCCATTTCGGTTATATACAGGTTACGACGGTTTGGGCTGGTTTTTGGCATTTATCCCCAATGTGGCATTAGCCTTGAAAAATGATTGGCTTTGGCAGACCAATTGGGTAGGTTTGTCGCACTTATGGTCGTTGGCAGTAGAAGAGCAATTTTACCTGATTTGGCCCTTGGTAGTGCTATTTATTCCTAAAAGAATGCTGGCAGTACTTTGCGTTTTTTTATTGTTTATAGGTTATTATATACGTGTGGCTACCGATGTGGCTTTTGGGCAGGAGTGGAGTATTGCGTCTTATGTATTGCCATATTGTCACATGGATGGCTTGGCTGGGGGTAGTTTGATGGCTATTTTAGTCAATATGGGTTGGATTACTTATCGGCCATTACAGAAGCAAATTGTCGCTGATCTTACCTTTGGGTTTGGCTTTTTAGTACTATATTTATTGGTAGCAGGTAATACCCATTGGCGTGGTGAGGTGGCGGCTTTATTGTTTATGGGGATGCTATATTTGGCGATGAGTCCAAGTAGTAGTATTCGGCGCTTGTGCGAGATGCCGGTACTCATGCATATTGGCACCTTTAGTTATGGAATGTATGTTTTTCATCAAATGTTCAGAATGATTTTCGAATGGTATTTGCGCAGACCACTCATGGCTACAGGTTTGCCTGTTTGGTTGGTACAGATTATTTATGTCGTTGTGTGTATATTGATCTCGTATTTGTTGGCCCGCTTGAGTTGGAAATATATTGAGGAGCGGTTTATAAAAATGAAGTAATAGATTGAACATCAAATGAGTGCATTACCCCATTATTCATATAATTCAATAAAATGTAACTATCCAGCCGCTCCCCAATTCCCGTAAGGAATTTTAAGGCGACTGGATAGTTTTAATAAAATTTACAATAAAAACCACTTCGATGCAAGCACTCAATTGTCATTACTATACTTCGGCTCTGTAGGTTTTGTGCCTGAAAAGCGTATAGTGTCTCCATAAATCTATGCACAAAACCTAACGACGCTCAGTAACAGGTGGTGTTGCATCGAAGCGGTAAAGAGGGTAGGGGGCTACTGCTGTAAACCCTTTTGTCCCAATAATCCCAGCATCCAGGCGTATTCCTGTGCACGTTCTTTAAGGCGCTCAAAACGACCCGATGCGCCACCATGCGAACCGCTCATATTTGTGACAAAAAGCAATAGGTTATTGTCTGTTTTGTTGTCGCGCAGGCGTGCTACCCATTTGGCTGGCTCAAAATATTGCACCTGAGAATCGGCAAATGACGTTTTTACCAACATATTCGGATACGCTTGTTTTTTTACATTATCGTACGGCGAATACAGTTTCATATAATCATATTGCTCCTTAATGGCAGGATTGCCCCATTCGGTATATTCTCCCGTTGTAAGCGGAATAGAAGCATCGCTCATGGTGGTGAGTACATCCACAAATGGAACAGATGCGATCATACCCTTGTAGAGGTCTGGACGCATATTGGCCACAGCACCCATCAAAAGGCCGCCAGCCGACCCACCCTGTGCAAATAATCGGTCTGCTGAAGTATATTTTTCTTTGATTAACATTTCAGAGCAGTCGATAAAATCGGTAAAAGTGTTCATTTTTTTCATCATTTTACCGTTTTCGTACCATTCAAAGCCCATTTCCATACCTCCACGTATGTGCGCGATAGCACAAACAAAGCCGCGCTCCATCAAACTGATATTGGTTTTATTAAAGCCAGGATCATAAGAAATACCGTAGGAGCCATAGCTGATTTGGAAACAAGGCGCAGATCCGTCTTTAACCAATCCCTTTTTATAAACCAAAGAAACAGGCACTTTTACACCATCGCGAGCAGTGGCCCACACAAATTCGGTCGTAAAGTTGTTCGGATCGTAGCCGCCCAATACGGGTTCCATTTTTTTCAAGGTTTTAGTTTTGGTCGCTACCTCGTAGTCAAAAACCGAATTGGGTGTTTTAAGCGAACTAAAATTATAGCGCAATATTTTGGCATTAAAATCGGCCAATGAAGTTGTGCTCGCGGTATAAGTTGGTTCGCCAAAATCAACATAGTGCGTGTTGCCATCGGCCCAATTATGCACTCGAATTTTTTGCAAACCACCACTACGCTCATTAATCGCCATAAAATCGCGGAAGACATCAATACCGTCGATCAGTACATTAGGATCATGCGCAATAAGAGGCTTCCAGTTTTCTTTACCGGGCTGTGTTACTGGTGCCGTCATAACGGAAAAGTTACGTCCGTCTTTGTTGGTTCGGATCACAAATTGGCCATTATGATGCTCCACATCGTAATAAAATTCTTTTTCGCGTGGCGCAATTACCTTAAAATCAGAAAGTGGCTGATCCAATTGGAGGTAGTGGGTCTCAATATTTTGTGTGTAGCCGTGGCCGATAAAAGCATATTCGCCATCTTTAGAGCCATAAAGGGAAGCATAAGCCGTTTCGTCTTTTTCTTCATGGATCAAAACGTTTTTTTTGCTGCCCACCTCGTGCCGCCATACTTTATCTGTACGCAGCGTTTCTTCGTCTTTTGTATCGTAAAAAACATATTTACTATCTTTCGACCAAACCGATGATCCAAAAGCGGAGTCCCATTCATCGTTGAGTAATTTACCCGTTTGTAAGTCCTTAATACGCGCTTTATACAGGTTACGACCAGTATAATCGGCAGCATAGACCAAGTAGCGGTTATCGGGGCTTACATTGGTACCCGTAACGCTGCAATAAGGTTTGCCTTCTGCGAGGATATTCACATTGAGCATAATTTCCTCTGGCGCATCCAAATTATCTTTTTTTCGGCAAATAATAGGGTATTCCTTACCTGTTTCAAAACGGACAAAGTACCAGTAACCATTATCGAAATAGGGGACAGAGTTATCATCTTGTTTTACCCGTGCTTTCATTTCTTCAAATAATTGCTCTTTTAAATCTTTTACAGGTGTCATTACCTTTTCGGCGTATTCGTTTTCGGCGTTTAGGTAAGTGGTTACGTCGGGGTTATTGCGTTCATTGAGCCAATAGTATTCGTCTATACGCTTATCGCCAGAAGGAGCGGTGAGTTCTTTAGGTTTTTTTTCTGGGTGTGGTGCCGTTGCATCGGCTGCATTGAATACAGATGGCTGCATGTTGAAATGGTTGGTGGTTGAATTGGTGTTAGATGATGGCTGCTCTCGTTGTCCACATGCTATTGCAAGTAGAAGAAAAGATAGCCTTGAAAATAACTTTAACATTGTAATGTTGTGGTTTTGAATGTGTAGATAAGGAACGGTGTTGAAATAAAGGTACAATTGATGCTCATCTTTTTGACCTCATATTTTCTCTTTTGCCGCTTAAATAGGTCTGCTAATCGCACGAAAAAACAAAAAATCTGAAACAAAAATCTGAAACCTGAATTTATACCTTTATTACAACACCGTTCTTAATGCAAAGATCGTTCAGTTTTTTGTTTTTTTAAAAAATATTTTTTTGTTGTAAAACATTGATAATCAATTGTTATTTTTGAAACAAAAATTTTTATTAAAAATAAGTGTTAAATTATTTGTTTGTTAACTACAAATTGTGTTATATTTGCACTGTCTTATGATGAACGCTATTAATTTAGCAAACCATAAGGCGATCATAAACAATAAATTATTTAACTCCCGAAGTGTAACAACTTAGGAGCAGCAGCAAAAAAAGTATGGAACTCGAAGTATTAGAAAGCAAAAAAGGTACGAAAGTGGTATCTGCCACTAATCTGCACCATGCCCTCAAACTCCCCAATGGGCAGTATGGAACCAATGTTCGACGGTGGTTACGGGATTTGTACGAGTTTTCGGATGGTGGAATTCGCAAGCCACAAGTATTGCGCGATTACGCCCGTCGCCCTCGTCCTGGAGAACCGATGGAGGACTATTACATTACATTAGAATTGGCCAAGCTCATTGCATTGCGCACTACGAGTAAAGTCAAATTAAAATATGCCCGTATTTTGGATGCCATTGCGCACAATGGACAAATGAATTTGTTTGTTGCCGCCGCGTAGGGACGTTGCACTGCAACGTCTCCACCCTACGTTCGGAGGCCGTTTCAAATCAGGGTCGTAGTATTCGATAATATTAATATTTCGTGTTTGAGGCGTGGTAATCGATAACGTTTCGTGTTCGAGGCGTGGTAATCGATAACTTTTCGCGTTCGAGACGTTGCAGTGCAACGTCCCTACGGCATATAACATCCAAAAGGGAAAAAAATAATGAAGAAGGACTATTAGTTTAAGAAAGATCAAATCCTACAACCGTAAGCAGAGTGTGTCATAAAAGAGGGCTGGCCTAATGAGGTTGGCCCTTTTTTTCTCGATTGGAGTTTGTATCCATTAAAATTAATTCTATCAAAAGACCATTAGAAGAGATCTCCACAAAAATAGTCATAAAAAATAAAAAAATAAGTACCATTAATTAAGGCGTTATGTTGACATTTGCGTTCAAAGTTTTTCCAAGCACATGATCAAGTATTTTAATTTTTTTCGTTTCAGTTGCGTCATAGCACTTTGTGTATTAGTGGCTTCGTTACACGCACAAATATCTGTACCATTGCAGGATATGTCTTTTTGGCAACCCTCCAATGCTAAGAATTGGCAAATTGTAGGCAGCGTTACCTCCGATTTAGCCAAAGAACACGTAATGAAGGTAGGCAAAGGCACAGGCGTCCTGGCCAATTTGCCAGATGCAAAAAACCGCTCCAACCTAATATCCGTCGCCGAATACGGTGATGTAGAGGTCTCTTTCGACTTTATGATGTCCAAATATTCCAATTCAGGTTTTTATTTGCAAGGGCGTTACGAAGTACAGTTATTAGATAGTTGGGGCAGAAAAGACCCTGCATTTAATGACTGTGGTGGTATTTTTGCTCGTAGGCGCTTCGAGCCCAAAGAGGAATTGTTCGAAGGATACGCACCGATCCAAAATGCTTGCCTCGCACCAGGACTTTGGCAAACGATGGAAATTGCATTCCGTGCACCTCGTTTTGATGCTGCCGGCAAAAAAATAGCCAATGCAAAAATGCTCAAAGTGCGCCTAAATGGCGTTACTGTACAAGAAAATGTGGAACTCACTGGGCCTACCGGAGGGCCAATATCCGAAAAAGAAGCATCTACTGGACCTTTCTTGATCCAAGGCGATCATGGCGAAGTGGCTTTTCGTAATATAATCGTTAACCCATTAGGCTCAAACCCCGTTAAAGCCAGCCCTATGAACTACGAAGTTATCTATGGTGCTTATCGGAATGTAGATGAATTTGAGGGTAAGCCTGTTGATTTGAAAGGAACAGCCACTGCACTTTCTTGGGAATTAACAAAAAGAGAAAATAATTTTGTGCTGAAAAGCAAGTTCAATCTCGAAGTAATAAAGCCAGGTAAACACGAATTTACCATGCAAGCAGGCGGCAATTCTATCCTTTCGGTGAATGGAGTCCTTATAATGCCTCAAAAATGGGTGCATTCCACTACGGCCCGTACCGCCACTATTGATTTGCCAGCAGGTAATATTCCGGTAGAGTTAATCTATTTTAAAATGGATGACTGGATGCCTCCAATGCTTCGCCTCTCGCTAAAAAGCGCAGATGGAAGTAGTTGCGATTATCAAACATTCAGTTCTACCTTGGCACTTACATCTCCTGATCCTATTTATTTAGACGCAAAGGAGAGTACCGTATTTCGGTCATTTGTGGACTATTACGAGGATGGTAGTTTCAAAAAACGAATGGTGCATCCCGCCAATGTTGGTCATCCCGACCGTATCCATTACACCTATGATATGGATAATGGTGCAGTGGCTCAAGTATGGAGGGGACAATTCCTAAATGTATCTCCCATGTGGGATAATCGAGGAGATGGCTCTTCCCAAGCACGTGGTATGGTACTTTCATTGGGCGATAAAGCAACTTTGGTCACTATGGCTCAAATGATGGACACAAGTTCAACGATGGGGGCAAATACTGGATTTAGAACCCTTGGTTATGATTTAGAAGAAAGTAACCTGCCAGATTTTCGTTATACCTTAATGGGTGCGACGATTAAAGATCGTATCCGTATTACTGATGGAAAATACCTTACGCGTACCTTGGAAATTAGTGAAGGAAGCCCTAAAGAAGCATTGTTTTGCCGCTTGGCTTTCGCCGATAAGATCGAAGAGGTGGAAAAAGGGCTTTACTCCATCAATGATTTTAGTTATTTTATCCGTATCCCTAAAGAGGTAACGGCTACGGTACTGCGCAAAGATGGTAAAGCGGTTTTATACACAGGACTTACGGGATCGGTGCAATACGAGATTATATTTTAAGTGGTAGGAATAGGATACTGCGGATAAGTTAGACTTGTCCGCAGTAGATATTCGCCACCTACTACAAAAGTAATTGTCTTTGAATAAGATTTCAGCAATTTTTAATCAAAAATAGTGTATTTCTTTTCCAATTTTGGTAGTGTTTCGTCTATACTACTGGACATTTTAAAAAAAATACGATTAATACACTTTGAAATGGTGGAAAATGACGTTTACGAAACTAAAAAAAAGTTTCGTAAACGTGATCTGTTCCTTGCGTTTTATAAAATGTCCAGTAGTATGCGTTTCGTCTATGCGCTTGGCTAATTCCGGTGATTTGATGGTGGGAACTGCTGGAAATAGATGGTGTCCCATATTTATACTTTGGAAGATTCGTTCTTTGTGGAGATTATTTATAGAAATAAAACATGAGATTATTATTACTTTTTACACTTTTTTGTGCATTTAATCGCCTTTCGGCTCAAGGCCCATTGGATGGCTACCTCAAAGGCAAAGGCAAACTCGATATTGCCACTTCATTTTCATATATGGATGCCAAAGATTTTGAAGGCGCAAGTATATTGTACGATGAGCCCTACAGGGGGTATTTGCTCAGTATTTTTGCGGAGTATGGTGTAACCGATCGTTTTGATTTGGTTGCAACCGTTCCTTATATCTTTACATCCACTCAAAGTGGATTGCAAGATGGTGGCCTCTATGCTAAATACAGGATAGTTTACGCCAAAACAGGAGAAAAAGGGCATCTGGGTATTATTGCCGGTATGGGGGCTAGTTTCCCGCTTTCCAATTACGAGCCTACTGCAACAGGCGCATTGGGGCAGCGAGCAGTGGCTGTTCCTGCTCGACTTATCGCACAGTGGGACACCCCTTGGGGACCTTTTGTTAATTTAACGGGCGGTTATAATTGGCGGCTCGACCAGTACAAAGCAGTCGATTTGGAGCGTGTACAACGCACACGGCCAGGGTATTTACCCGCTGACCCACCGGGATATGCTACCTTTATGTTTAAAGCAGGGTTGCCCGCAAAACACTATTACCTCGATGCTTGGGTGGAGTACCAGTACACCAATAAAAGTAAAGGCACGGATTTCGCGCCGGGTGTAATCGATCTCCCGCAGGCATACGGCGTGAGCTACACCCAAGTGGGTGGCACCATTTACTATTCTGAGAGCGGCAGACGTGGCGTCTTTCTTAGTGGAGGAAAAATACTAAGTGGCCGAAACGTCAGTCGCGTTTTTCGTTTTACAGGCGGTATCGTCCTGAAATATTGATTTTAGGTATTACAAAATCTCTATAACCCTTAGTAGAACAAACTAAAAAGCATAGAGATTTTGTATCTGTTCATCGTATTTAGAACAGACTATTAACTCCCCAAAAACAAAAATTACTTTATTTCGGGAATTCGAGCAACGCGCCGCGGCTGCAAAGCATCAACACCAAACTGGTGAAAAAGAAGAAAAACATCAATAGATAAAGCATGCAGTAGCCTTTTCCTCGCGTATTTTGAATATTATCCATGTCGTATAATGATCGTAATTTAAATTCGCCGCAAAAGTAAGACGGGAATATTTACAAAATGGCATTCTGCTGATTTTTTATCGGTATCTTTGTGCGCTTTTTTTTCAAAACTTATGGCAGACGTAATTCAACTCTTACCAGAAAACGTAGCGAACCAGATTGCTGCGGGTGAAGTCGTACAGCGACCAGCATCTGTAGTGAAGGAATTATTGGAAAATGCCGTGGATGCCGGTGCTACGCAAATACGTTTAATTGTACGCGAGGCTGGCAAAACGTTGATACAGGTAATCGATAATGGCTGCGGTATGTCCGAAACTGATGCCAGGATGTGTTTTGAACGCCACGCTACTTCCAAAATCCGTACGTCACAAGATCTATTCGCAATACGCACGATGGGCTTTCGTGGTGAGGCTATGGCTTCTATTGGTGCCGTTGCGCAGGTAGAATTGCGTACTCGACGCGCCATTGATGAATTAGGGACTCAAATCCTGATCCAAAATTCCCGTGTGACTGCTCAAGAGCCTTGCCAAACGCCCGTTGGTACCTCTGTCTCTGTCAAAAATCTGTTTTTTAATGTACCTGCACGCCGCAATTTCCTAAAAAGTGACGTGATTGAGATGCGACACATTATGGACGAATTTCAAAGGGTTGCTCTTGCTAACTCAGATGTGTTTTTTAGCCTCCATCACAACGACCAAGAAATATTTCATTTGCCAGCAGGCAATTTGAGGCAACGCGTCGTAAAGGTGCTTGGTGAAGTAATCAATAAAAAACTTGTTCCGGTGGAGGAAGAAACCGAAATGCTGCGGATCAAGGGATTTGTGGGCAAGCCCGATTATTCCAAAAAAACACGCGGAGAACAGTATTTTTTTGTGAATAACCGCTTTATTAAAAGTGCTTATTTGCACCATGCGGTAGTAGGTGCGTATGAGGATTTGATCCCAGAAGGTTTTTATCCGTTGTATGTCATTTTTCTCGACCTCGATCCATCACATTTGGACATAAATATCCATCCTACTAAGCAGGAAATCAAATTTGATGATGAAAAACTAACCTATAACGTGCTTAAAGTAAGCGTAAAGCACGCCTTGGGTTCAAATAGCGTAACACCAACCCTCGATTTTGAGCAAGACTCTGGTTTTATCAACCAACGCCTGAATAATGCATCGTACTCGCCTTCTTCGGATTCGGGTACTATATCAGAATATACTTCAAAGGCATCTGGCGAAGGTGGCGGACAAAGTAGTTCAAGACCAACCCGACCCGATGATGCACGGCATGATAGTAATTTGCGCAATTGGCAGCGATTATACGAGGGACTTGACCAAAGCAAGAAAGAGGACGAGCACACTACGCCCGATGATGGTACAGTGGTCGTTAATATAGAACAGTGGATGTCGGGGTTTTCTGCTGGCTCGGGCAACGAAGTAGTGGGTGGTACCATGCAGCAAGGGGGAGCGGGGCCCAAAGATGGCGAAATGGATATTATGGCTATTGATGATGAAAAAGGAAGTTTTACAAAAGCAAAAAAAGAACCCTATCAGATTCATAATCAATATATTGTAAGTCAAATTAAATCGGGTTTTTTATTGATAGACCAACAAACCGCCAGTGAAAGGGTACTCTATGAGCGATATATGGAGGCGTTGAATCATCAGGCCATTTCGACTCAGGCGGCATTATTTCCTCGGACTATGGACGTGGCTCCAGCCGATGCGGTATTACTCCGAGATATTCTTCCAGAAATAAACCGACTCGGATTTGATATTTCAGAGTTTGGGGGCAATACCTTTGTCATCCATGGGCATCCGGCAGAATTACCTGCCGGTACGGATGAGGTGGCGCTAGTAGAAAAAATGCTCGACCAATACCGCAATAACATGACCCTAAGTTTGGGGATTTCTGAAAATATTGCCCGTTCTATGGCGCGCAATGCCGCGATTCGTCGCGGCCAAAACCTAACCATTACAGAGATGCAAGATCTTGTTGATCAGTTATTTGCATGCTCTATTCCATACAAAAGTCCATTTGGTCGAAACTGTTTTATTACGATTGAACTGGATGAATTATTGAAGCGTTTTAGTTAATCTATGATAAACTCTAGTTTTCCCCCAATTACGGGTGTCGTTAAGCATTTAATGATCATTAATGTGTTGATGTTTTTTGGATCTTATGCCGTTTTGGATGAGGCCATTCGGTCTTATGACCCCATACATGCGGGATTTTCGTATTTAGGAAGGCTTTCATTGGCCGCATTTATGCCTGGGTCTTATCATTTTCAACCGTATCAAATTGTGACCTATATGTTTATGCACAGCGATTTCAAACATTTGCTGTTCAATATGTTATCACTTTTTATATTTGGGCCGAGGGTGGAAGCACTATGGGGTGATAAACGTTTCTTATTTTACTATTTAAGTTGTGCTATTGGGGCTTATTTACTTTTTATGGGTGTTCAATGGTGGGAAATGTCGGAAATGGGTTTTAGGCCACAGGATTCGAATACTCCAATGTTGGGTGCTTCTGGTGCCATATTTGGTGTAATGATTGCCTTTGGGTACTTGTACGCGAACATGCCCATGAATTTATTGTTTATACCTTTCGAGATTAAAGCCAAGTACTTGGTAGGATTCCTTTTTATCATGGAATTGATTTATGGTGTAAAGCGCACTTCTACTGGTGTTGCGCATTTTGCACACTTGGGAGGCGCAATTACTGGTTTGATTATAGTACTTTTGTGGCATAATCAAGGAAAATTTAAAAGAGGGTGGTAGTTTAAGTACTTATCCTATCATCTCTTATATCAATATATAGATGTCATTATTTAGTTCAATTTGGAAAGATTTAGAGTATGGGTTTAAAATGGGCAATATGGTGCGCAAACTCATCCTCGTCAATATTCTTATTTTTGTGCTGGTGCAGTTGCTCCACTTGGGTTGCAATATTGGCACCGCAGGTAGGGATGTAGGTGGTGAATTGTTTTGGCGTATCCTCAATTATTTTGCGATGCCTTCCGATTGGCGCGAACTGCTTTGGCATATTTGGACACCCATTACCAGTATGTTTTTGCACGAGGGCTTTTGGCATCTTTTGGGTAATATGATTTGGTTGTCCATTTTTGGGACAATTGTGGGCGATTTAATTGGCGATCGCAGGGTTTTGCCCATTTATTTACTCGGTGGGCTTTCTGGCGGCGTGATGTACTTTATTTCGGCTAATTTAATGCCTGCGTACATTGGTTCACATGCCTTGGGTGCTTCTGCTGCGGTAATGGCTTTTGGGGCTACGGCCTTGATACTTAACCCAGAATACCGTATCGCATTGATGTTTTTGGGGGAGGTAAAATTGAAGTATATCGTACTCATTATGGTGCTGCTTGATTTGGTTGGTGTATCAGGTATGAGCAATTCTGGAGGGCACGCTGCGCATATTGGGGGCTTTATCTTCGGTGTTTTGTTTGTGTATGCCTTGCGCGACCGTAAAGATTGGTCTGAGCCTGTTAATGATTTTTTATCGTATATAAGTAATTTTTTGGATAATATTTGGCAGCGCATTAGGGGTAATTATCGGCCACAAATGCGCGTTACGCACAAACGTAGGGATGCAGCAGTGCGCCAACAAACACCAACACGCGGCAATACAAATACCAAGGGCAATTCCAGTACTGATGTTTCACACCAGGAACAACTTGACCTGATCCTCGATAAAATTAAACAAAAAGGTTTTGACCAATTGACGCAAGAGGAAAAAGACTTTTTGTACGAGGCGAGTAAGAAATAAGAGAATCCCTGTTTTTAGATAGACTGGATTATTTTATCAGTATATAACGATAAAAAACGACCGAACCTGTGTCTGCTCCGATAGACATCTCGTGGCTTTCATTAAACAAGTGCCAACCCTGGCGCAAAGATTTTGTCCTTATAAAGGCTTATACTTGCTAAAAATAAATTATTTGTCTAAAACTATTTTTCCGGTTAATTCCATTCCCTTTGCCGTCAAACGGTAATAATAAAACCCAGAAGGTGTATTTTCTGTTCTCCAGACAAAATCTTTATCCACATGAAATTTTTCGAATCTTAGGTGTCCTGTAGAATCAAAAATTCTTAAAGTAGCGTCATTTAATTGATCTGGCACTCGAAAATGAACATACTCATTCGCTGGGTTAGGATCTATCAAAATTTTGTAATTTGCTTTTGCTGTATAGTTACCTGATATTGATAAATCAGGAATTTTAGCCAAGTAAACTTGGGGAGGTCCATTGAATTCATAACTAAAAGAACCAGATACTAAAAATGAACCATCATTATAGCCATCCTCTCTAGTAATGTAGGAAGAGTATTCTATCATAAATGTTTCAATACCATCCTCAAAAAAAGTAGAATCTAGGGTTCCATTAGCATTATACCGAGCAATTATAGACTGGCCTTGTACAAAGGATGTTTCCACTTGCAAAGACCCAAAGGCTAATATTTTGCCGTCGGGTAATAAATGAATTTTTGTGATATTGGCTGGGGTCGGAAAGCTAGTTGTAACCAACCCTTGTGTGCCAAAATCATTGTCAAGACTTCCATCTGAATTATACTGTACTAACATAAACTCATTTTTTAATGGGTCAAGCCAACCACCAAGCAGTATTTTATCATTGGGGCGAATAACCATAGATGTGGATACTTCTGTTTCCCTTCCAAAATAAGTATTAACAGAACCATTTGCTCCAAAAGTTAAGTCCAAACTACCATTCGGATTAAGACATGATAATGCAATTCTTATATCGGGGAAACCTGATCCCCTACTTCCTGAACAAATAATTTTCCCATTTGACAATTGTCCTATAGCTGCCGGAAACCCCATCGGGACAAGTGCTATTCCGTTACCGTCAAATGTACTATCAATCTGCCCGTCAGAATTAAATCTAGTAATTGTCCCTTTTAATTGGGCTTGAACTCCTAAGATAAGTATTTTATTATCCTGCTGAATCGCCATTGTTGCAGGAACTGCGTACGTTCCCAAACGAATAAAGGACTTACCTGCTACTCCAAATGTGGTATCTAAGTCGTCATTCAAATGATGCTTTGTTACTGCAAAGCCTACTTCTGGTATAAATGACCCTTCACTAAACGATCTAAGTACTAGATACTTATTATCTGGCAATATAGAAATATCAAAAGCTCCTCCTATTTTAGGATAAACTTCATGTTTTACTCCATGGATGCCAAAAGTAGTATCCAGTTCGCCATTGAACCTAAAACGCATTTGAAACAACGAGTCAATTGCTGCGACATAGATCATTATTTCTCCATTTGGAAGGATTTTAAAAGCATAAGGATCTGTACTAAATCCACGTTCAATCTTAATGAAGCCATTATTACCAAAACTATTGTCCAAAATGTTGGCTTGGCCATATAGTTTAAATGGTATTAAGCATAGCAGATAAAATAGATTTAAATAAATAAAAAATCGCATATGTTCCAAGTTGACTAGTAAATAAACGATGTTAAATTTGAAGGATATTAAGTACTGAAAAGTGGTAGCAACAATTCCTTTATCTAACAGTATTTAATTCAAAGGTAAGAATTGTTTTAACAAGCCCTCACATAAAGACAAGAATTATTGAAAATCACGATCCTAAATAGCAAACCAAACATTTGTAGTCGTTTCAATAGCATTATAAAAAAGTCTGTTTTGCCTACTTTTTTTCGCCAAAAAAAGTAGGAAGTAAGCATTGGTGAACGAATTTCAACTTTTTAAAATTTGCAAGTGAGTAAGACTTTTTTGCTAAAGAAAAAAAGGGTACGGCTGTAATATATCAGTACCTATTGCCTCGATAGGCTGGATTATTTTATCAGTATATAACGATAAAAAACTACCGAACCTGTGTCTGCTCCGATAGACATCTCGTGGTTTTCATTGAACAAGTGCCAACCTTGGCGTAAGTATTCATTGAGTTTTTTAGCAATTGCCAAGTCTATTTGGGCAATATTTTCTGCGTGCGTCCATGATTTAAAGCGTTTCAT
>JBEAVK010000145.1:0-23847 GCA_041160955.1 Bacteroidota bacterium | reverse complement strand
AATCATTAAATTTTCAAAAAAACATGAAAAAAATTACTTTTTTATTATCCTTGCTTGCTTATGGCTCATTATTGTTAGGGCAATCGAATCTATCTACCGCACAAAATGCCCAAACCAAGCCCTTCGAGGCGATACGGGTTATCGAAGACCAAATATCTCTTACCGATATTGCCGTTGAATTTTGGGATTCTACAACGAACAAACTACTAAAAAGGCTAAATTTAGTTACAAGTTCCCCTTTTTATAATCTAAAAGGACGTGAAAGTGGGATTGATAGGTTTTCTATGATGCCCAGTTATAGGGTGCCGTCCAAGATACTAAAAACAGATCCTTTGTTTATGCTGACCTCTGAGGAAATGGGGCGGTTTGATTCAAAATTAGATAGCTTAAAAGTACAAATATTTTGTTCTGTGACCGATGCTTATAATCGCCCTAACGACATTATTGGAATTATGTACGTGATGAAAATAGAGGGGGAACGCTCTGAGTTGGTGGCTTCACGACTTGCGCTCGCAGTGTATGATAAAAGAGGTAACCTTACTTATGAGCATCAAGGGATAACCAAGATGGGAGGGGTGGGTTTTCTGCTTCATGATGGCCGATACTTTTGTTATACATCGTTTGAAGATTATGAGAGTGGAAGAAAAGCTAAGATCCCTCCAGCTTATACTATTTTTGATATGGAAGAGAAAAAAACAATATTTAAGGAGTATTGGGGCAATACTCTTATGTTCCGTATTAATCAATATTTTTTTGCTATCTTAAAAATTACAGAGGTTGGGAAAAATAAACTTTTGGCAGAATGGTCTATTTATGATATTGAAAAAGGGGTAAAGTATTATAAGAAATTTGATGATTATGACTTTAGTAGTATCGAACAGGCCGACAAAGAAGGTTGTACTATGCGCTCCGAGAAATCGGGGAAAACCACGGTTTTAAAGTTTGAAAAAGATTTTATTCTAACTAAAGTAAATTTTCAATCGACTGATCTAATAAGCGACATTGTGTATATCAAGCCGCCACAAATTGAAATAGACAATATCAGGGTAGAAACACTTCCTAATTGTACCTATAAACTTATGGCTAATGTTTCAAGTAGTGCGCAAAAGAAAATCAAAGTAGCAAATGGCCAAGATGTATTGGAGGATTTTCAATACGAATGGACGGCTTATGACCATACCAATCCTGATTTGGAAATCGAAGGTTTTTTTGATAACCCCAATGCCAAAGCGCCAATGTTGAATCTTGACCATCCATATATCCAAAATTATGAGGCGGATAGTGATGTATCTTTCCTAGTGCGCTTGAGCATAACGGATAGTGCCGGTAAGGTACGTACGAAAGGCGAATCTTTGCACGCAAATATATTCCGTATTGTAGCCAAGGATAACTATAAAAGATGTCCAGAAAATAGTTCACAATTAGAAAGGTTTAGTTTAGTAACAGGCGGGAAAGGTAGTAGCTACGAATTCTCATGGTCGGTTGTTTCACCCGCTGGCGGCAGCCTGAATTTTGAATCAGAGGATAGCCACGACCCCAATCCGTATATATTCACCCCTGCTACGGGCATAGTAACTTATAACTTGGTTGCCAAAATATTGGATACAAATGGTCTGGTATTGTGCCAAAGATCGAAGGATATCACTATTGAAGCAACTCCTCTTACCCTGAATATGCCCTCTACCGTAAAGGTTTGCGCTGATTGTGAGCAGTTCATCGGGCCAGACGAACCCTTCCTATTAGGTGGTTCAGGTGTGTATGGATTTGAGTGGACTACTTCAAATCCCGACGACATGAACCGTCTAGCAAGTCCATTCATTGGTCGCATGTTGATTAAAGATGTGCCTATTGGCAAAACTGTACCCTACACGTTGTATGTGAGCGATATCATGTCGGGCTGTCAAGCAAGCGCAACGGTGGAAGTTACTGGGTACTAAAATGATGTTGAATACCGCTCCAAAAACGCCCGATACCGCTCATCCAATCCCAGCACCCCCTTATCGCCCAACATCACCAAATACTGCCTAGCCCTTGTGAGTGCTACATTCAGTTTGCGGTCCACGCCCTCGCCCGAAAGATTGACCAGCGATTTGAGTTGATACGGCGCATTGACACAACAAGAAAGGATAATAATATCGCGTGCGCCACCTTGGTAGCGTTCCACGGTATCAATCGTAATTTCGTCGGGATTGATACCCGCTTCCATCAAACATTCGCGGAGTTGAGCAATTTGGGCACGCCACGGTGTAATAATTCCCAAAGTCTTGAGCGGATGCCAGGTTTTGCCTTCTTCCAACCACTGCTGCTTAAACGACAGTATCAATTGAGCGGCTATTTCGGCCTCCGCGCGACTTGTTTTTTTATGTGCAATACCGTTGTAATTGGCCGGAACATGGATAAATCGAACCGCAGATGCAGGGCCTTGAGGAAACATCGCATTCAAAAAACCACCGTAAAACCACTCGTTTGGAAATGCCATAATATCGCTGCACATCCGGCCTTGTACGCTCAATCGGCCAAAATGCGCCGTTAAATTACCTTCCTCGCAGCGGCGGTACAAGCGTTCAAAATACGATTCCCGTAGGTCGCGCAAACCCGCAGCGTTCAGTTCGGGGTCTTCCACCAGCGTCAATTCGGCGCGTTGGGCCGTCACTGCTGGTAATTGCCGATGGTCGCCCACCAAAATAAATTGCTTAAATTTATACACCAAACCAATCAATTGCGGTTCCAATATTTGGCTGGCTTCGTCGATCAGTAAGCGTTGGAATTGTTTGATTTTTAGCAAATCGCCATTTTGGGAAAACGAAGCCACCGTACTCACAAAAATCCGATGCTTAGTAATCGTTTGAATGAGTTCGGCGCGCGTATCCGCGTGTGCGATCTTGCGCGTGAGCAATTGTTCCGAAAAATGGCTGGCCGTAGCATGTTGCGAACCAATGCGCAGGTATTGTTGCCGAATATCGCCCCCAATACTATCCAATGCTTCGCAAATTTCGTCCACCGCACGGTTCGTATAAGCCAGTAGCAGCACATTATCGGATGTGTGTTCCAGCACAGTACGGGCAAATTCGCGGATCATTACACTGGTTTTTCCCGTGCCAGGTGGCCCCCAAAGTAGAAAATACCCGGGCGCGTGTACCATTTTGTCCAGTAATTGATACTGCTCATCCGTCATGCCCGGTACAGGCGGAATATCCACCTGAGCCAACGGCGCATCCGGTACTTTAGGTAGCGGTTTGGGATGCTCGAATAGGCTGCGGTACATGGCCGCAAAACCCGTTTCCATCATATCCGGCTCCAGCGTCCAAGGCGCATCGGTTTGGAAGGGCTGTAGGTTAAACTGCCGAAAACGCAGTTGCACACGAATCCGCTTGTCCGATAATTCGGTAATGGTACATTTAATCACCTGATGGTGTAGCAAAGTGTCCTCTTCACTTTCGGCGGGGTACAGCACTGCTATATCCCCAATCCTAAAATTGGCCAAAGTTTCCGTCTCGGTACTCCGTTCAAAAACAATATAAGGATCGGCTTTATCGGCGCAATTTTCTGCAATTTTCAGGTGACTGAGGATCGAAAAGGTTTCGCGTTTTTCCTGCAAATCGTTGCGCCAAAGTGCTGCGTGCCCGCCCGCTATTTCTTCGCTGTGTTCACCTACTTTGGCTAACCATTGCTCTCGTGCAATAAAACCCGTAAAAGCATGGAAATACTTCTTTTCGGTCAAGGTCCATTGGTGGTATTTTTCTTCAAACTTGACCATATCGCGCTCCAGAAAACCTTTGCCTTTGAAACCCGCCGACCGCAAACGCTCCAACAGCGGTACCGTTTCATCACCCGGTTGGATACTGGCCAACAGCCACTCAATAGCCACCATTTGGTTGCGCACCTGAATCGCTTCCCATTGTTCCGACTCGATGGTGGGCGCAAAACACAACGGTTTTTCGGGCTGTCCAGAGTAAAGGATATATTTTGCGGGGTCAATTTGCCGCCCATACACCGAACGCACCAGCAAATCGTAGAGCAGCGTTTGGGTAAAATGCGATCGAGAAATGCCGTATTTATTGGGTTTATACACCGATCCACTTTTCAATTCCACAATCGCGGCGCGGTCATCAGTATGGTAAAAAAGATCGAGGCGACCTTGGATACCGTATTGCAAACTAAAAAAAGAAGGCTCTAAAAAGCAATTATTGGGGTCAATATCTTCCCGTACCAAACCGCCATTGGCCATGGTGTGGAGCGTTCCAAAATGCTTTTGAGTTTTTTGGTAAATATCGCGCACCTCGCCATCGGTCATGGGCGCATATACGAGGGGCGAAATGCGAAAGGTCTCTTTAAATAAATCCGAAAAACGCGCCGAAGGTTCATTGAGCAACCGATCCAAAAAGTAGTTGGCCACATTACCAATATGTTTGGCGGGGTTCATTTCATTGGGCAAAAACTTTTTCACCAAATAACTCAACGGCTCCGGCCCTGTATCCTTAAAACAATCGGCGATGGCCGATACATCCATCAAGTAATCGGGTTCAATCACAAAGGCTTTGGGGCGGTAAACACCATCGCGGTCAATATCGACTTCCAGCAAGTGGAGCGTAATCGGAAATCGGAATACCTTGCGCAACAAAGAGATTGTTGCCTTGAAATTTTCGTTCCGTTCGGGCAAATCATAACGTACTTTTTTCTCCACCGATGGCTCGTCTTCGTCCACCACCGTGAGCATCCGCTGGTCGGGATCGTCGCGGAGTGCGACCACGCGGGCCACTGCTTTAAAATCCCAAATATCGGCGGGTTGGAACGTCCATTCGTCGGAAGCAGGGAAAAAAGGCAGTAAATCGGGGGCTACTGCGGCTTTATACAGCACCAAAATCGTTTCGGAAAGTGCTTTTACACCCAAACGCACATCTTTTTCGCGTGCTACACGACCTTGTCGTACCTTTGTGGCCGTCCGGCGGAAAGTATGTACCAACTGGAGTGTATCGGGGTTAAACTGGTATCGGTGTCCCACGTAGCACATCCGTGCGAACAAGGTGCTAAACGCAATTTGTTCCAGTTTGGTCGCCTCTATGAACAACCGCTCCATCAGTCCTGCCAATGCCAATACCTGCTCGCGGCTATGGGTATCGGTAGCGGAGACGATTTTTAGGACTTCGTTGTATAGGCCAGGTGCTGGGGACATGAATTTTTTGACCGCAAATGTAACATGCAAAACATTAAAAACATCATTTTCGATTTTGGCAATGTGCTCTTCGATCTCGAGTTGCCCAATATTGAACACGGTTTTCGCCAACTTTTGGGTGACGATTACGCAAAAGCGGGTGCAGAACTGAAAAAAAATCAGATTTTTGAACTCTACGAAACAGGTGGACTTTCTACCGAAGAATTTGTGGATGCCATCCGTATGTCGGTGACGCCGCATCTTTTGCCGGAGCAGGTGATTGGGGTTTGGAACTCTATTTTCCGCACTATGCCGACGGAGCGATTTGATATGCTGCTGCGCCTTAGGCAAAAGTACAAGGTATTTATGCTAAGCAATATCAACGACTTGCACGCCAATTGGATCGATGATTATATGCTTCGGGAGCATAATTTGGATGGATTTCAGTCCACTTATTTCGATGGGGTGTATTATTCGCACTTGATTCGTTTGCGCAAACCCAATGCCGACGCTTATGAGTATGTATTGGCCGATGCGGAAATAAAGGCAGAGGAATCGGTATTTATCGATGATTTGCAGGTAAATATAGCGGCTGCAGCCAATTTGGGTATCCATACGATATGGCACAATGGCGAAATGGATATTATAGAACGGATGAAGGGTTTTTGAGGAGTGTAGTGCGGCCTTTGATAAATGCCAAATTTTATCCAATGCCCTAAAAGTAATGATAAGGGACGGTGTTGAAATAAGTTTTTTACCTTTACTCATTAAAAATCATTACACAATGCAACAAGTACGACTTATTACATTAATTCTTTGGGTTGGGGTGTTTGTACAATTGCAGGGCCAAGCCAGCAAAAAAACCTTCGTTTTAGGCGAAATCGACACACTGTTCTCCAAAGTCTTGAACGAGAAACGGGTGCTCAATATTTATGTACCAGAAGGTTATTCACCCGATTCGGCGGCGCAATACCCTGTAATTTATTTGCTCGATGGCACAGCCAATGAAGATTTTATCCACGTGGTAGGTTTGGTTCAATTTTATACTTTTCCGTGGATCAATGTCGTCCCTAAGTCGATTGTAGTCGGCATTGCCAACGTGGATCGAAAACGTGATTTTACGTATCCAACGACTATTGCACAAGACAAACTTGATTTTCCCACAACAGGTGGATCAGAAAAATTTATTGCATTTTTGGAAAATGAATTACAGCCATATATCCAATCGCAATACAAAACCAATGGCTCAAAAACGCTCATTGGGCAATCCTTGGGAGGATTATTGGCGACAGAAATACTCTTTAAAAAACCGGATCTTTTTTCAAAATATATCATTGTAAGCCCCAGCCTGTGGTGGGATAACGAGTCCTTGCTCCAATACGCGCCCAAAGATTTTCAGCAACCCAAATCTGTTTTTATCGCCGTGGGCAAAGAAGGAAAAGTGATGGTAGGGAGTGCAAAAAAATTGAATAAAGCATTGAAAAACGTGAATTCTGGCAAAGTAAAAGTCCATTTTAAATATATCGGCGATAAAGACCATACCGATATATACCATCAAGCCCTTAGCGATGCCTTTGAAAGTCTCAAGTGATAATTGCTAAATATTCTTCTGCAAAAACGACATTATTTTTGCATATTTGACATATTTTTGCATATTTGAGAATTTTTTTGCAAAAACAAGAAAACTTTGCCTTACATTTGCTCCATGGAAGAAATAGACTGGAACGAAAAAGCCAAAAGGCTTCTAAAATCAGAATTAGTTCGTCGGGGAATAAACACCGAGGATCTTGTTTCCCTATTGGAAGACATTCATGTTTTTGAGACAAAGTCGAGTATTGATAGTAAAATTAGTCGTGGCACATTTAGCGCGGCATTTTTAATACAAGTACTTAACGCAATTGGGTGTCAAAATTTTTTTACCGAAGTAGAGTATTTCTCGGTATCCGAACCCATAATCATGTACAAAAGCCTCAAAAAAAAACCTAATCAATCTATATAAGTATGAAAGAAGTTAAATTTATAGACCTTTTTGCGGGTATCGGAGGATTACGTCTTGGTTTTGAAGATGCTTTTAATTCGTGTGGAATTACAACTAATTGTGTAATGACATCGGAGATAAAACCTTACGCACTAAAAGTACTTCATGCTAATTTTAAGCATGATAATTTTGTGGGCGATATTACCAAAGTTAGTACTGCAGAAATTCCTGATTTTGATTTTCTTCTTGGAGGGTTTCCCTGCCAGCCTTTTAGTGCAGGAGGTAAGCGACAAGGCTTTATTGATACTCGTGGAACCCTGTTTTTTGAAATAGAGCGAATACTTGAAGCAAAAAAGCCGTATGGCTTTATTTTGGAAAATGTGGAAGGCTTAGTAAAGCATGATTTGGAGAAAAAAGACGACCATATCGGTAGAACGCTTAAAACAATTTTGGAAAAACTGGATCAATTAGGATATCAAGTTTCTTGGAATGTATTAAATGCAGAAGAGTTTGATCTACCCCAAGCCAGAAAACGCGTTTTTATTGTAGGCACTAAATACGAAAAAATACCGCTTAACGGTTTTGAAATAAAGAGAAAAAAAATCAAAGATATTTTGGATAGTGGTTTGCCAACAATGGATACCAAATTTACAAAATTACTGCTCAAACACTTTTCCATAGAAGATCTCCACGGTAAATCAATTAAAGATAAACGTGGAGGGGACAATAATATCCACAGTTGGGAAATTGGTATAAAAGGCGAAATATCAGAAGAGCAATCTTTATTACTCGATAAGTTATTCAAAGAAAGAAGAAAAAAGAAATGGGCGATGGAACACGGCATTTTGTGGATGGATGGTATGCCTTTGACATTAGATCAAATCAAAACATTTCACGATAGCCCAAACTTGAAAGCAATATTAGATGACCTGACTAGAAAAGGGTATCTAAAATTTGAGCATCCCAAAAGCCTAATAAAAGAAGCAACCATTTTTGGGGTAAAAACATATAGACTGGAAAATAAACAATTATTGCCCGGTTATAATATTGTTTCAGGAAAATTAAGTTTTGAAATTAATAAAATTTTAGATCCAAATGATGTCGCGCCTACTTTAGTGGCAACAGATATGGCGCGCCTTGCCGTAACGGATGGTAATGGATTACGCAGGATGACCATAAGAGAAGGACTTCGACTATTTGGTTATCCTGAATGGTTCGAAATGCCAGTAAAAGAAAGTGAAGGTTTTGATTTATTGGGGAATACCGTCGCTGTTAATGTTGTAAAATCTATTTCTGAAAGATTAGCAAATGTTTATGCCGCTGCTCACTTAACCGTTAATTCAATACCTGTATGGGCAGAATAGTTTTTAAGCACTTGCCGTAACCAATGGGAGTTTTCGTTATGGGTTTTAGCGTATTGGTAACGAGTTTCATTTAATGCTTTAAGAAACGTCTCTTTGGTATCAAATGGCTTAAACTTTGATCGTTGGGAGTACCAATTAATAGGTCGTAAATTATAGATCACCTTCTTTTTTTCTTGTACTTTTACTGGATACGGCTCGCTCCCGCCCGAAATTTCCCATATTTTTTTTAACCAAACATTTTCTATCGTAATTTCAGCACCAACCATTTTGTACCCAATTATTAAATAATCAGAATCCAACCGATAAGATTCTGTCAATAATGAATTACAATAGGATTCAAAATTTGCTAGGTCGAAACCCGCCCCACGTTGGATATCAAAGGCTTTTATTTCCAATAGCCCTTTCTTTCGATTTGCAAGATCAAGATAGATGTCCGGAAATGTTTGTGAATTAGCGTTCTCTTCAAAATCTATTTTTTGTATCTTCATCCATTCTTTTAGCCATTCTTGAAGTAAATTTCCCACAGAATCCTTCGATGCAATTGAGATTGTAAGATCCTTTAGGGTAAAATTAATAACCCCTGTTTGCCCAATTATTTGATAATCCTTGACAAGCATATTATATAAGCCCTGTGCCGTAACATTCATACTGTGTTTTTAACTTAAGTGTAGCGTTTTGCAAGTAAACAATAGCGCAAAGATAGTTTTGTTTTATTATTTAAAGCATATTGAGGAAAATCTATTTTCGTTTGATTTGAACGCTAACAAAATCTTAACAACTTCACATTAAACCCCTTAGCCTAGCCTAAGTCCAATCCGCCGTCGACAACATACGCACACTTTTATATTGAGCATCGTTAGGTTTTGTGCATAAATTTATAGGACGCTATGCGATTTTCATGCACAAAACTTATAGAGCCGAAGTATAAACCGATACATTTTCACCCCGCATGGGTATTTACCCGAGCAAAAACCATTGGTCAAAAGACACATGCGCGGCGGCGGGGTATTGAGCGTGGGGGAGCGAAGACCGAACGAGGCGGACGCGGTAGATTTTGACAGGATACTAAACTTTCCTCGGAGCAAGATGTTAGTGGTAAAGAAAGTAATAAAATAAACCATCTTTATGAAAGTAATTTTGTCCGTCCTGCTTTGCCTGATTATTGTTTCAAATAAACTCACGGCACAAAGTGTTTATATGGCGACCGAAGAGAGTGGCACTGGAGGTATAGCCATATATGATTTGGCTACTTGTCAGTATACGACCTTGGTATCGGGTATTACGCCAGAATTTGTTGATTTTGTGGAAGTACCGGGCGGCTTTGTAACCGTGACGAAACCCAGCGCCTCCAACACGGCCACGTTTTATTTTGTTGATCCGGTAAGCGGCACTACCACTTTTTTAGCATCTGCGTTGACAAATGGTGTCAATGGTATCTTTTCAACGCGCCTGCTGCTGATTAGTCCCACAGAAGTGTTGTGCGTGACAGGCGGATCATTTTACCTGTTAGACCTTACTTCAAATACCATTTCTACCCTTGCAATATTTCCCAGTGAAAATTCTTATTCACTTTATGAGTACAATGGCGTTATTTACTATATCGGCGGCTTTGCCAATGACCAATACAACTTTTACTCCATTCAGTTAAACCCTACTTTCCAGCGTTCCTTTATCGAAACGTTCTCTTTTAGCACGAATCCGGAAGAAGCAAATGAAGTTATTATGGACAGGGCTCCAGCATGTGATGTACTTGCCCTCACGATCGGCACACAGGTTTTACTCGTCAATCCGAATAACAACACGACCAGTATTCATTGCTCGGAGCAGCCATTTATGAATAATTTTACCTCGGCAACCGCTCCATTGCTGAACGGAACCTCCGGGCCAAATTGCAACTGCATCGGAGATGCCGGTACCTGGGACTGGTCGCAAATGCCTCTACCGTTTATTTCAACGATTCTGGCTTGTGCGGGCAGCACGATTACCGTGCCACACAATGGCAACGAGACGCCTGGTCCGGGCCAAAACCTTGCTTTCGTATTGATCGACCTCGAACCCGGGCAACATTTTTACAACCAGTTTACAAGTAACAACATTGTATCGATCTACGACTCGCCCGTCCTGACGTTTATTCCTGGCGTAACCATACCCGGTGAGGAATACTTGGTAATACCTGTACTTAGCGACGCCCCACCCGGCAGCATCAACATGGATGATCCCTGCCGTGATATACAATTCCGGATTCGCGTAAGATGGTTTACGCCTTCGGTCAATTTTACACAGGTCAATGCGCAGCCTTGTGCTCCTGGTCAATGCCGCACCTTGAATGTTTTCCTGCAAGGCACCCCGCCTTTTAGCCTTGTTTACGAGGTGGTGGCTGCAGGCAATCCACCTCAAGTATTCAACGCCACCTTTAACGCGCAGACGGGTACCATTCAGGTGTGTCCGCCTGCCGGTTTTACTGGCGAAGTGCAGATAAATGCCCTGTCGCTGACGGACGGAACCAATTGCAATTGTAGTAATTAGGCTTATTACAGCGTTTCGCTTTCGCCGCGCTTGGTCTTCTTTTTTTCCTCCCTCAATGCCCCGCCACCGCGCTTGTGTCTTTTGACCAAGCGCATTTATCGCTCGATGTAATGTAGCCACCCTCTCAGTGTTTCTTATCATTAATTACAAACGCTTGACTATATATTGATAATCAAACGTTTGTAATTGCTACACCCCTCAGTATTTTGAGTAATTACTTTGTCAAATACCAATAAATAATTTGCCCACCTGCAATCAAACCCATTAACAATCCCAATGACATTATTGTAAAGATTTTTAATTGCAACGCTGGTCGGCTGGGATGTATTGAATGGGGTACCATCAGTTCGCCGATTTATCAGGCGCACCAAAAAGGGATAGAGATACATGTTTGGGTGGACGAAACCCGCCCCCGCAACCAAGGTGGTCTTACGGCTTGGGAACTCGGACAAGCAGGCATCAACCATACTGTTATTGTTGACAATGCCGGCGGCCACCTTATGCAACACGGCATGGTGGATATGGTGCTAGTGGGTACCGACCGCACTACACGCACGGGCGATGTGGCCAATAAAATCGGTACTTATCTAAAGGCGTTGGCTGCTTTCGATAACCATATTCCGTTTTATGTAGCCCTGCCTTCTACGACCATTGACTGGAATTTGCGCGATGGACTTCGAGAAATACCCATTGAAGAGCGCAGCCCCGATGAAGTGCGCTATATCAGTGTTGGGATGGTACCCAAATCCGGCAAGTACTGCTCACGCCAAAAGATAGTCCCGCGCTAAACTTGGGTTTTGATGTGACACCTGCTCGTTTGGTGACTGCATTATGGACAGAGCGCGGTGTTTGTGCTGCAAATGAGGAAAGCATATTGGGACTATTTCCAGAGCGAGCACCCTGAGTCCCCTTGCAAAGTGGTTTACGGGATGGAAAAACTGCCCACAAAACCCCATTCAAATCCTTTGTCTCAGTCAATCCCAACTTTTGAGACAATCTATAACGGCTGCGGCCAATTGGGTATCCAAGCGATATTACACAATGACGGGATGGATATTAGAGAACGGATGAAGGGTTTACAATTATTGGATTAGCCGTGGCAGGTTTTTACTTCGAGTAGTCTAATATTTGCAGGTGCTTCTAATAAAAATTTCGGGTGCAGCGCAGCGCAATATTTGTAGCAGCAATATTTGTTGAACGTTATTAAAAAATCATAAAAGGCGGTATCTTTCCGCCGTGAAAAACACTTTTTGGATATTAAGTCTGTTTGCTCTTTTGCTACCCAACCTCATTTGGGGGCAAGATGTCGATGTCGAGAAGTGGCTCAATCAATTAAAAACAGCACCACCCGATACGCATCGCGTCATATTATTGACTGATATAGCATGGGAAATCAATTCTGACCAACCAGAAATTGCAAAAAAATACCTCCAAGAAGCCTTGTTGCTTGCCCAAAAATTGTCCTATTCAAAAGGAGAAGCCAATGCCCTAAGTGGTTTTGGTACAGTGGCCGATATTGAAAATGATCTAAAATTGGCACTTGAATACCACCAAAAAGCCTTGGATATTCGCTTAAAATTGGGTGATAAGCGTGCTATTGCTGCCTCTTATAATAACCTTGGTAATATGAATGAGGCCCTTGGCGAATACTACGAGGCCATTGATTTGCAACATAAAAACATTCAAATTTTAAAAGAATTAAAGGACACGGCGCGTTTGGCGCGCGCTGAGGTAAATCTTGCCGGCGTATATGAATCATTAGGTATTTATATTACGGCTAATGAGCACTTGCAGGAAGCCCGCTATAATTTCGAGTCCTTGGGTGATACGGCTAGTTTGGCCAAAGTATTTAATGGTTTGGGGCATATTTGGTTTGAAAATGAAAAATTTGACCAAGCCTTACCCATGTACGAGCAATCTTTGTATTTATATAAAAGAAACAATGATACTTTGGGTATTGCTGGTACGTTAAGTAATATTGCCAATACTTATGATGGATGGGGTGACAAGAACGAACGGTTAGATACGGTGCTTATGGCCATTCCCTATTATCAAAATGCACTAGCACTTTATAGCCGCATAGGTGATTCCAGCGGTATTGCTGCCGTATATAATAATTGGGGCACCACTTGCAAACACCTCAAACAGTACAATGAAGGGCTTGCCTATCTCCGCAAATCACTGGCTATTCGGGAGCATTTGGGACGCAGAGATGGTATTATGGAGACCTATAATAGCTTTGGCGATATATATTTTGGCAAAAAAAACAATAAACTGGCACTTACTTATACCAATATGTATTATAAGATAGCGCTCGAGTTGAAAGATGAAAAATACGAGCAAAAAGCCTTTAAAGATTTTTCCAAAATATATGCCGCAATGGGCGATTTTACCAAAGCCTACGAATACCGCAAAAAATATGATGAAATGCGTTATCGGCGTTTGGATGAAAATAGAGCGCACGAATTTACCCGTCGAGAATCCCTATATGCCGACCGTAAAAAAGAAGACGACCTAAAGCGTAAAGAACTGGAAGTCGCCCAAAAAGATGCCGAATTGTCCCGCAACCGTGCTACCCGAAACGGGCTGATTGGTGGAGCAGTAGCACTTTTGCTTTTAACGACACTGCTGTACAACCGCAATCGGTTGCGTGCGCGCTCGAACCAACAACTGGCCGCTAAAAACGCAGTCATCGAACGTGCCCGCAAACGCGCAGATGAACTCCTAATGAACATCTTGCCGGAAGCCGCTGCTGCCGAACTCAAGATCAATAACTCCGTAAAACCCGTTCGGTATGAATCCGTTACGGTGATGTTCACCGATTTTAAAGGTTTTACAAAAATTGCCGAATTGGTCTCTCCGGAGGAACTTATTGAAGAACTAGATGCCTGTTTCCGCCTCTTCGATAGTATTGTAGAGCAGTATGGGCTGGAAAAAATTAAAACAATCGGGGACTCCTATATGTGCGCGGGCGGCCTACCCGTGAAAAACGATACCCATGCCCTCAATGCCGTGGAAGCCGCCATCGCTATGCAAAAGGGCTTAAAAATACTGATGGATCAAAATGCAGCCGAAGGAAAGCATGTTTTTGAAATGCGCGTAGGCATACACACTGGGGCTGTGGTGGCCGGCGTGGTAGGAAGCCACAAATTTGCCTATGATATTTGGGGCGATACCGTGAATATTGCCTCGCGGATAGAACAAGCCTCCGAACCCAACAAAATTAATATCTCCAGTTCTACCTACGAATTGGTGAAAGACAAATACCCTTGCCTGCAACGCGGATTGGTGGCTGCCAAAAACAAAGGCAGTATAGAAATGTATTTTGTGGAATTTTAGGTGCTACTACATACCCAAAACCGCTCCACGTAGCGCGTCAAATCGGCGCGAAATATGATAGAAGTTGTGAATAACCGTTTTCTGTGGAGTTCGGTAGGGGTATTAAAGTAGGCCCATACGAAGTCCCAAATAAAGCACGGTATTGGTAGGGTAGTTTTTTACCGATTTTTCCTTCGGAGTCATATCACGTAGCCCCTTGTGCACAGAAGCCCCAATATATAATGGCCCAACAATACTTTTCTCTATCCCCAATTGTAGCCCAACCTGCTCCCGTTGCACCCAATCTGGAATAGCAGTATATCCATTGCGATATGAACCACTCCTGCTAATAGCCCCATAATCAAAAGGGCCTAATGGAACCCTTGCTGTACTAGAACTTTTTTCGACTAGTGCCCATTTATACTTACTCATATATAACCCGCCACGGAAGGTAATGCCCCAGCGTACTTCTTTAGCAAGGACTAAACTAGCAGAAAACCCTGATAACCTATTCACCGACACCGTGTCTGTTACTAAAATTCTATCCGTATCGGTGTCAAAACGAAAAACACGTGCCAAGCGTACAGGAGGCGTTGCAAACTGCTGAAATCCAATGGATGGTTGCAATGCCCAGCCACGTTTTACGACCCAACTGTAACCAAACGCAAGATTTAAATTATATATATCGCCTACTTTTCTATCGAAAATACTTGGCGTTTTTTCCATGTCTGCCCCCAAATGGAAAAATACATTATGGCGTAGTTGCTCTTGTTTAAAAAAACTGGACTGCGCAAAACTACTGCTTGAAATAGCCGTGAAAATAAAGCATATAAAAATGTAAGAATAGTTCATGTTTTTTTAGGCCTTTACAATGGTGAGGCAATCGAACTGCTCCACAAGATTCTGTGTAGAGTTGGGATCGTTGAATTCGTATGTTTTCCAATTAATTTTCACAAAGTGCTTTATGCAATCATTTGAAAGCGCTGGCAATAAATCAAAGCCCAGTGCAATATACAGATTAGTTGGGAAAGCAGGAAGATTTAGTGCTTCGGTATCAATGAGCCATGTAGGGTTTTGATCCCCTTCCTTTGTTAGGCTAGCATAAAACACCGATTTTCCTCCTTTGTTGGTCATTTCCATGGTACACGTTTTAAAGTCCGATATACCAGAGGCCGTAATGGTTTTAATGCTATCGGCCATATAACCAAACGAATAAGTACCATCTAATTCCCGCTGTACAAAAATTTGCCACTCATTGGATTCTGACGGACCAGGCCTCGATACGCCATTTACAAAATCGCCCAAAAAGCAGTAACCATAAGGAGGTAAACAATGCGTCCCATCTAAAAACCAACTAATGCGTGTGCCTAATTCCATATCGATTTTATCAAAAACAATCCGATGTTTGCTTTGTGGACTTGAACGATGTATAGCACGGGTGGAGAAACTATCCGGATTATAGGCCACGATAAAAGGAGCATTATTTTGAATCAAAGGCTGATTAACAATAACACCACTTTCTCCTAGTTTAGTTAAGTTGGCAGACACGGATGTATTATTCAAATTAGGACAGCCATTTGTGCCCCTGTATCCTTCATGGGCATTGAACCTTATCGGACAAAACTGTTGGCCATCATCTACAACAATCAGTTCCTCTTGCTCGCAGGCACAAAGGGCAATAAGAAGAAAGGCTGTTAAAGATATTAATAATTGTTTCATAAAGAGATCATTTTAAGCCTCAAACATATAAATTAACTTTCACTTCTAAATAAATATGGAGCATACTTAACAATGATTTAACATTTTTGAGTACTTTTTTGAAACTGTATCGAATCACTTGTAAAGTCAAAGATTACATTATCTATGGCCTCGGCTTAACCACCTCTTTGCACTCGAACCATTCTGGTTTGTAATCGTTGTACAGCCAACGATATAGCACCCATTGCATTATTAAGTTGCTTCATCTTTGATATTTATACGTGTACATGATCGTATATTGATTATCAGGACGAGGTTGTTTTAAAGATAATAAATGGCAAAGATAACGAATATTTCATTATATCAACTTAGTTTTGCACCACTATCTTCTGTGACGAGAACAAAATCCCTTCTTTCCACACCGTAGCAATATACGTTCCTGCCGGCCAGTGTCGTACCCATAAGGTAGTACGGTCGCGGGTGATACGCTGTTCGGTTGTTAGTGTTCCATTCATATCTGTTATGCGTAGTGTCCCTTCGCCCTGCCAATTGGGGAGGTAGATCGTACATACTTCTTGTGCTGGGTTTGGATAGGCTACACACGGTTGCCGTAGCCACTCCGGCCATTCCTGTACCGATACAGGGGCATTGATGCCCAATGAATCGCAGGGCGAACCCGGTGCGTCGTAGAGGCGGTAATTGGGAATATGAGGAGTGGACTGGTTGTTCCAGGTGGGTAGTTCGATACCTCGTAGTACAAAACCGCAGGCTGCTCCTGGCAGATCGGGGTTATTGATGACATGCAATTGGGTATTGTAACCGCTTGATATATAGATTTTTCCGTTGGGTGCGCGCTGTAAGAAAGCAAAAGTGGTTACAATATTGCCATTGTAAAGATAACCATCGTGGTAGGCTATGGTATCGCCAGAGGCCTGCACATCGTCGGCGAGTAAATCGTACTGCATAATCCGAGTAAAGCCCTTGGCCACAGCATAGAGATAACGGCTATTGGCCGATACTTCAAAACTAAACCCTGTCCAGCCCACATTATCTGGGGGCAGCACAATATGCAGGGGATTACTCACTTCACCGGTACAGCGGTCAAAATCATAAATCCATATTCCGTGTACAAAATTGTAGTGGATAAATTTGTTCCCATCCGGTGTAAATCCACAGAAATTATTTGCTGCAATAGTAGAATCAATGACGATACTGGGTACTACCTGTGTTATAGGTTGTCCCACTCCCTCTGGGGTGATAAGAAAACGAGATACCAATGGCTCTAGGTTATGTGTTCCCACCACCCACCAGTCACGACCATTGCCATGACGAACAGCGGTAAATTGCTCTAATCTATTTCCTTTAACAACAGGTACGTTTTTTTCTATTACCCGACCAAGGCCGTCGTTTTGGGATATATCCACCTTGGAGTACATGATTTCGTGTGTACCCATTTCTATCCATGGTGGGTCTTCATAAAATTTTTGGTGGATCAGGTAATAGATACTGGTATCAAAACTCATGGGCAAGATAAAATAACGTGCGCGGTAGCCCGTTTTTTCTACTGCGTACCAGTAACTATTGGCAGGGCCATTGATGGTATCGCCATTGTCCATAATATGCCCTTCTTTATTGTAGATATGCAGCCCATTGCTGTAAAAGGCAAATTCTCCCTTGGTATTGCTGATGGCTGCTGATGTAAGATCGAAAGTACCTTCAAAGTCAGTTTGTTCTATATCAAAAGAGTCGGATGTGAAAATCATCTTTGTTACTTTGGTCAAAGGGTGATTTCCTTCATTCCCATACATCCATATATGGTCGTGTTTTTGGGCAGATAATACGTGAATGGTCAATATGAATACAAGTAGTAGTGTATATCTCATAAAAATTGTATAAAAATAGGGGCAGCCACACCAGCGACTGCCCCTAAATAGATTAGTGTTGAACGATGAAAGAAAGGGTATGGCGACTGCCATCCGTTGCTATCACGCGAAGGATAAATATGCCATTGTTAAGGTGAGTAAGTGGTATGGTTTCCACTACGTCACCCGTGGTATTACTTTGGCTAACCAGTGTGCCTAGGGACTTTTTTTGAGTTGTTTCATTCATGATATTTATACCCGTTTTGATAACTTATTGATTGTCAGTGCGAAAACATTTTAAAGATAACAAATGGCGAAGATAACGAATATTTCATTGTGTTACCTCACTGTTGCACCACCAATTGCTCCGCAGCCACCAACCTACCTTCCTTCCACACCAGCACAGCATATACCCCGCTAGGCCAGTTGCGCACCTGAAATGTAGTGCGGTCGCGGCTTACAACCTGCTCCAGCACCACACGCCCCAATGCGTCGGTTATGGTAACACGCCCTGTCCCCTGCCAGCCCGGCAGGTAGAGCGAGGCTTGTTCCAGCGCGGGGTTGGGATAGAGCAGTCCTTCTACCAGTGGTATATCTGGTTGCTGAATGGTACTTACGGGTGTATCAATACCCAGTGTGTCGCAGGGGGAAGCAGGTAGGTCGTAGAGGCGGTAATTGGGGAAATAGGGAAGAGAGGCTAGATTCCATGTCGGTAGTTGGATGGCCCGTTGGACTACATCACAAGATGTACCAAGTAAGTTGGGGTGATTGATGACATGTAAGAGATCACAACTACCTGCTTCAATATATATTTTCCCATTTGGGGCTAATTGGATCATCCCAAAAACGGTTGCTTGTCCACCCCAATGGACGAAACCATCGTAAGTAGATACCGTAAGTCCAGAAGCGGGTATATCATCTGCCAATAGGTCATATTGAATGATTTGGGTAAATCCTTGTACCACAATATACAAAAAGCGGCTATTGGGCGATACCTCAAAATTATATCCAGACCACCCTCCAGTAAATGGAAGTGGCGTAGGGAAGGGAATATGAATAGGATTACTAACCTCCCCCGTGCAACGATCAAAATCATAAACCCATACTCCTAAAGTGGCGTGGTAATGGATAAATTTTTTTCCATCGGGAGAAAATTTAGAAATATGATTGCTACCTTTTGTTGAATCAATTAATTTATTGGGATCATATTGTTCGTATGGTCCTTGAACACCTTCTGGTGTAATCAAAAAACGATAATAGTAGGGTTTGAGGTCGTGTGGCACGATATACCACCAATCGCGCCCATTACCATGCTTCACTGCACAGGAACGCTCAAAGCGGATATCAGACATCAGTATTACATTTTTTTCTACCACACGCCCAAGGCCATTGTTTAGGGACATATCTACCTTGGAGTACATAATATCCCTGAATCCTTGTCTTACGGCTATTGGGTCGTAATACAATTTACTATGCATCAAATAGTATATATTAGTATCGTAAGACATAGGTATCGTGAAGTACCCTCCTCCATAGCCAAATGGTTCATTATTAAACCAGTAATCATTGGCAGGGCCATTTATAGTATCCCCGTTATCCATGATAAACCCTTTATTATTGTAAATATTAATCCCATTGCTGTAGAAAGCAAGATTTCCACTAGGGCTACAAATAGACGACGACGTGGAACTAAAAGCCCCTTCGAAATTCGTAATCTCTGTCCTAAAGGAATCTTGATTAAAAATTATGCTTGTCGTTTGGGCTATCGAGATGGTAGATTTTTGACCATACATCCAAATATTATCTTGCTTTTGGGCATTTATTTCTGAATAAGAGCATAGTAATAACAAATAAAGATAAAAACTTCTCATGCCTGTTCCTTAAATTAGCATGACCGAGGCGACTCGGTCATGCTGTATTGTTAATAAATTAATTAATGTTGTACTGTAAATGGAATTACTTGAGTTGTACCTTTATCAGTTGTCAAGTGCAAGAAAAACATGCCGTTTTGGAGTGATTGAGTTGGAATACTTTTAATCCCATCAAGCAAAGCATGGTCATCCTTTAACAAGCGGCCAAATGTATCAAAAATTGCCCAATGACTTATGGTTTTTTTTGTTGGAATAGACAACAAAAGGTTGTCATTGACCGGATTTGGATAGACTTGTACTCTTTCTGATATCGAAGCAGTAATATTTTCATTACGATCTCCATTGCTTCCCTGTGCTTCTTTGCTACAATCTCCAGATTGAACCAATTGTCCTGTGCAGGATTGCCAGATACTACCTGCAAAATAAACTGCTGGCCCACCAGACCGTGGGCACTGGATAGCGATTTCGTAAAGTGTACTTAATTGTGCCGATGTTGGTAATACGTCTATTGCTAGGGTTTGCAAGTATAGGGATAATACCGTTTTTTCATTATTTTCGTAGGTAGCAGTAGTTGGAACTTGCTGTAAACCAGTTTGTATTGTTTGTGCCGCTGCAATTCGGGTACTTTTTGCCTGTGTCAACAATGCAGTATTTTGATTGATTGCTGCTGTGATTAATTGAGTCTTGGTATTGATAGTATTATACAATACACCCAATACAGCAGCATCCTCGGTGGCTGTCATTTGTTGATCCAGTACCTTCAAATTTTCCAGTTCTGCCTGTATCACCATTTGGTTATTATTTACCGTGGTTGCTCCTATTCCTAAGGAAAAAATACTGGCTGCTTGTCGATTTACCTCTCCCAACCTACCAATGGGTTGGTTAGCTTTGGTACTCCAAAAGGATTGGAAAGACGGCTCTGCCGCTTGCATTACAGTATTACCATCCAACTGACGGTATAGATAACGCTCCAGTTTCCATTTTTGCCAATCGTTTACAGATAGATTACCATCGGCAATGCGCTTATCCAGTTCTTTAATACCACCACCACCACCTACAATATTGGCTACGCAGGTTTTGGTACATTGTGGAATGGACAATGATGGATTTTGAATAAACCAACCGGTTATTGGCGTGACTGTCATTGGAGTCGTTCCTAGTGGAATAAAATATCTTGATAAACCAACATTAACAGAACCATCTGCAAAGGCACCTGTATTTACCCAAGTATTTCCAGTATTGAATTGTTGTCCTGTAATAGCCAAATTGGCATAGCTGAGCAAATTATTAGTTAATGTATTGCATTTAATAAAATTTTCAGCAGGGCATGTGCCATCCATACGAATACCCTCCCCCAAATTACTGATCGTATTGAACGAAAGATCTTTATGGATTTCATTGTCTATTACATTTACACCATAAAAATAATTACCTCCAATAGTATTGCACTCTATTTCGGAAACGCCACCTGTAGCCAATATTCCGCTTCCCCCTGCACCAGTCCCCAGAATCGTGTTTTCATGAATATAAGCGCGAGAATAATTAAAAGCATTTATACCTGTAATCGTGGCATTGATTAGGTTATTGGGCCCTATTTCTACTTGTTGTGGGCCGCTGAAATCAGGGCCAACGATCCATACTCCGATACCAGGACTTGCATTTAATGTATTGTCCATTATTTGTATGTTACTTGGGGATGGTGTCATATCAAATAAACCTACTCCGTACTGACCATTACTATTGATGCGGTTATGGTGTATACTACCCGTTAAATCACCTTGATTCGCGTTGAGTTCCACACCGTTGCCCACAGTATTCATTCCACATCCTCTAATGGTAATATTACTAGGATTATTAGGCACGAGCGATGCGGCTCTTATACCTGTTGCGCAATTGTTAAATCCAACTCCATTAATTAGGTTAGGGTCTGATACATCTGTCAATCCTCTATAAACGAGATCAAAATTGCCCGTATTATCAAACCAGCGCACGCCATAGCCACCACCAAATGAATACCCTCCTTGTTGCATATTATCGAAATAGGCACAATCCTGTATATCCAATGTAAGATCAGAGGCTAAAATGCCATTGGCGAGGTTAGAGAACGTATTTATTCTATTATCTGAAACAGGTGGTATCGTCAGATTAAGCAAGTTTGTAACTCCAGGCGTATTGATAGCACCACCTTTTAAGAATATACCCGCATAAGATCGAGTTTGCTGGTAACTAAGTCCAGGAGGTAGTACATCAATCAAGTTATTTAGACAGGGTTCAATACACAACAACCCGGATGAAGTAAATGTATTTTGGCGGAATGCCTCGCCACTCGAAATCAGATTAAATCTACCATCTGTTCCGCGTATAGAAATAAAATTATTAGAATAGGTTGTGTTTCTTGTGACTAGGCGCGGGGTAGTATTCTGTTGACTAAACAAACGCACAGCGTAAAGTGCATCTGAAATGGAGTTGTTGCTTGCATTTACCTGACCTTGTTGACTCATAAACATTCCATTTCCATAAACATATATACCGCGCCAGAGGCAACACGATCCTGATATAGACACGCCATTATTTATTTCAAGCGTATAACCTGTAGACGCTGTAGGACGACCAAGGACATTCCAACCAGAATTCTTACCCATTACAATATTAATATTCCCAATAAAAGAGAAGGATTTATCTACTTGGATAATACTATTGGGGGCTACAAAAACGGATGCGGGGCCATTAAGGATTGTTCCCATGAGATTAGACTCATATTGACTCAAATTACTAGTATAAAAAGGGCAAGCATCTGTACCTATACCATTAGTTGGGCTGCATAAAGTAGGCTCACTGGGATTAAGTCCCAAGAAAATACCTTCAAAAGAAGGTTTTACATTCAGTGTCTTTACTACGGGTTGGCCATGGCAAAAAGACCGATATTCTATTTTAATAAAATTGGACTGGTTATTGCCGTAAGTTGAATAGTCTGTAATACATATTTCACCCAAATTACAAATATCCAAAAATTTAGGATTTAACATATCTCCATAAATAACAGATAATGTTTGACATTTATGTAACTCACAACATACGTCGGTACCTAATTTCATCTTCAACATTCCACAGTCAAGTACAAAATCCACAGATATAGGTGGATCAATCGTACAACAACACCCCACCGTAACCGGACGTGTACATACACCCTGCGCTAAAACACCACCCATATCATCATAAATAATATAATTTTGAGATACATTATAAGTTCCAGGTGCTGCGTAAGAATGGGTCACATTGGTTTGGTTGGTAACTGGTGGACTATCATCGCCAAATGAAATAGTGACATCTAATGGGGTGGTTACAGCGTTTAAGGTACTACCCAAGGTTAAGGTACAACCATCCACATCATAACCAAAATATCGATCCCTACATAAGTCATTGTACGGATTTAAGGTTACGGTGATCGTTTGCTGGCAAGTATAAACCGTACCTTGATACTGCACGATATGGGTTACGGTAAAAACACCATTTATAGATATCCCTGCTGCTAGGTACAAATGGCGCGGGTCACTCACTTCTTGGAGTCTTGTACCATCGCCCAAAACCCATTCCTCATACTCAATACATCCGCTCGGGTAAGTACCATTGAACTGTACTTCTCCATTATTCCCGGGTACTAAGGTGTAAGTAAAAGCGCAGGGCGATTGCGCAAAGGCGCTAGTAAATATCATTGATAAAAATAAGGTTAGTAAACAAAATAATATTTGCCCCCCCTAAAATTGTTGGAATTAAATTTTTTCATGTGTTAAAGTTTTTTTTAAATAAAAATAATGCTCTACATTTGGGTTGTTGGAATTAGAAAAAAAGCAAGTGCGCATTTGCAGGTGCAAAGGTAAGGGGGCTGAAAGAGTGCTGCAATGTTCATTTTGCATACATTATGCGCCTGGTGCATAAGGAATGAGATTTAAATAAAGGTACAAATTTAGCGGCCTTATTTTGCCCCTCTTTTCGTTATTCATCGGTTGTTTAGCACCACTAAACGCCCTCTTCATGCCTTAATAGTGACAAAATCGTCTCCCCAAATCTGTACCTTTAT